>JAHCKV010000184.1 GCA_026125595.1 Burkholderiales bacterium
GAACCGCGTCACCTGCAGTGGCACCGGAGCCGTCACGTGGATCGTGAAGCTGGCGTCGGCCATGGCACCGGCGGCATCGGTCGCGCGCACCGTCACGTCGAACGCCCCTGCCGGCGTGGACACCGGCACCGCCCACTGGAACGTGCCGTCGGCAAGGACGACTGCGCCGGCCGGCCCGCCGAGCAGCTCGTACGTGAGCGTGTCGCCGGTATCGACATCGGTGACCGGCAGATCGATCGTCACGAGATCGCCCTCGCCGGCTGTCACGTCATCGACGGCGCCGAACACCGGCGCGTCATTGACCGACCGCACCGTCAACGCCACCGTCGCGGCCGCGCTGAAGTCCTGGCCATCACCGACGCGGAACGTGAAACTGTCGCTACCGAACCAGTCGGCCGTCGGCGTATAGACGATCCGGCGCGTGACCGGATCGATGGCGGACACCGACCCGTACTGCGGCAGATCGACCAGCGTGAATGTCAGTGGATCGCTGTCCGGATCGAAACCGCCCAGCGTGATCGTCGCGGTACCGTCTTCGTTCAACGTCACGGCCTGCGGAAACGCGCTGGGCGCACGGTTCGGCCGCAGTACCTGCACGTCGAACGGCTCGGACACGTGGCTGCCGTCTTCGTCGATCGCCGTGACGGTGATCGCATAAAGCCCGCCGAGACCGTAGGTGATCGTGGCCGACGTTGCGCTCGCCGCGAGCGGTGTGCTGCGTCCGTCACCCCAATTCACGATCCAGCCGATGATGGAGTCGGCGCCGGGATCGGTGGCGCCAAAGGTGATCGTGTATGGCGTGCTGACATTCACCACGGCATCGCCAGCGACCGCGATCGTCGGCGGCACGTCGGCCACATTCACCGTGAACGATGCCTCGGTGCTGCGCACGCCATCGCCGACCCGCACCGAGAACACTTGCACACCCGGGCCATCGGACGGCTGCCACGTGAACACACCGGTCGTCGCATCGAGCGACGCGCCCGGAACGGCCGTCAGCAGCGTGTACGTCAGCGCGTCGCCTTCGGCGTCGGACGCCGGCAGCGTGAACGACAGCAGGCTGCCTTCGTCGACTGTCTTCGGAACGATCGGCGCGATGACCGGCGCATCGTTGCGGGACGCCACCGTGATCGAGATCGTCGCGATATCGGACGTCGCGGCATTCGTCAACACGCCGCTCGGGTCGCCGAGATCGCGCGCGCGATACGTGAACGAATCCGCACCGGTGAAATCGGCATCGGGTGTATAGGTCCAGACGCCACCGGCACCGAGCACCAGCGTGCCGTGGGCCGGGCCCGCCACCAGATCGAACTGCAGCAGATCCCGCGGCGTTTCGACGTCGGCCCCGGGCAGCGCGATCGCCAGCGGCGTGTCTTCCGCCGTCGTCACGCCGGCCCCTGCAGCGGTCGGCGCGTCGTTGACCGGCGTCACGCGCAGCGTGATGGTGCCTTCATCGCTGCCCAGATTGCCGTCGTCGACCCGGAATCGGAAACTGTCGGTGCCGTTGAAGTTGGCGTGCGGCGTGTAGATCAACTGCCGCGTCGCCGGGTCGAACGGCGACAGCGTGCCGTGCGCGGGATTGGTGACGATGCCGAACGACAGCGGATCGTCGTTGCCGTCGGTACCGGCGAGCGTGATCGTGATGCTGCCGTCCTCGCCGACGACCACGGTCGCGTCGGCCGCCACCGGCGGAATGTTGGCGGTCCGGTCGATGCGGAACTCGCGGATGTAGCCGTCGCCGCCGATGCCATCGCCATTGCCGTCGAGCGCGTTGCCGGCCGTGTCGAACAGGCCGCCGGTGCCCGACAGCGTGAGCCGGTACAGGCCATCGGGCAATGCGCCGTCCACCAACTGCAACGTGAGATCCGTCTCGGGGAACGAATACAACGGCCGCAGCGCGATAGCCCGATCGTCGGGCGTGAAGAACAGGCCATCGGCACCGGTGGCACGCAGTTCGTAGTTGGCCGCGCTGCGTGCCGACACGCCATCCAGTGTTTCGCTCAACGCCACCTGCAGGCTGGTGAACGCGAGTCCGGTCGTGCCACCGGGCACCGGCAGATTGCTGATCGACTCGACACGCGGCGGCGCGACGTCGCCGGAGTCGCCCTGGAACTCGTACGCGCCGACGTCGTAGAACGTGAGTCCCGGCGTCGGCTGCCACGACAACGCCGGCGCCGACGCCAGGTCGGCGACGTCGTTGTACGGCGCCAACACGAAGGCGAGACCGTTGCCGCCGGAGACGCCGACCGTCGGCGTGAGTCCGGTATTGCCGGCGCCATAGTCGAAGCGGAAAGATCCGTCGGCGAACAGGGTGACTGCGAAATTGACTTCCGAGGTGCTGCCTTCCAGATGCCCCGCCCAGCGGATGCGGATCTGATTCTGCACGCTCGTGTCGACGAACACGTCCTTCCCCAGGCCGCCGGTGGTCAGGTTGTCCCAGAGCGGCGCGATGCGCACGTTGCGCTGGAAAACCTCGAGGCTGTTGTTGTCCTGGTTCGGGAAATCCGGGCCGGCGAAGTGCAGGTAGCCGTTGGTGTTGACGGAGACCTGCGTATAGACCGTGCCATAGAACTCGAACCCGAAACCAAGCGCCTGCACGAAGTTGGTGTTGCCGCTGCGCGCGCTCTTCGCGACTTCGGTCGCACGGGCGGCGGCATCGCTGGTACCTGCCTGGGTGGCCACGTACAGCGGCCAGCCGTCTCCGCTGTCCGGCACGCCCGGATCCCGGCGCCGCGGCCGATCCTCGATGTCGGTCAACGAAGCGACATAGGCATTCGCCGCGTCGATGGCCGGCGAAAGCCGACGCAAGCCGAAGTTGTCGTCGCTGCCGTTGCCCTGGGACAGCCCCTGCTCGCCGAGCACGTTGTCGGCGCCGTCGATGTCGAGGAACAACGGATCACCGGCATCGGAATGCCCATCGCGTCCGCTGGCGGCCTGCCAGTCGGCCAGCGTCGCGCGCTGCGTGGCCGCCCACAGTCCGACGTACGCATCGGGACCGTCGGCGCGGAACAGGTTGTAGTCGGAGATCAGCCGCGCAGTGACCGCGGTGGAAACGTTCAGGCCGTAGCCCGCCTGCACGACGATGATGTTGTTGTAGAGCCGGATGTCGTTGGCATTCTGATCCAACCGCACGCCGTCCCCCACCGGCTGATAGATGGTGTTGTTCACGACGGTGGTGACGCTGTCGTAGGGGTAACTGCCGTAGATGCCGACGTTCGTGTTGGCATACAGCACGTTGTTCTCGATGCGACTGCCCTGGATGCCGCTGATACCGATGGGATTGCTGTAGATACGGTTGCCGCTGATCAGTGCGTTGGTCGCTTCGATGCCGGCCTGGGTGTTGGCAAAGACCTCGTTGCCCCGGGCCGTGGCGCCGCTCACCGACAGACCCCTGCGGTTGTCATGGACGCTGTTGCCTTCGGCGATGGCGTTGCCGCCCAGCGTCATGCCGAAACTGCCGCCGCCGCGATGGTTGTAGACCGCATTGCCGCGCGCGATCACGTTGCCCGACACGGAAATGCCGTGATTGATGTTGTCGTGGACGCGGTTGCCCTCGACACGGATGGTGAAAGCGTTGCCGGCACGGCTCTCGCCGGCACTGATGCCGCTGCTGCCGTTGGCGTACACCTCGTTGCCGACGACGACGGAATTGCCGCTGCGCAAATCGATGCCGTGGCCGCCGTTGGCATGGATCGCATTGCCCTCGAACCGCCAGCCGTCGTTGCCGCCGTCGACATAAATGCCGGTTGAATAGTTGCCCAGGATCTCGCTGTCGCGAATCGTGATGGCGGTGGAACCGACGTTGTAGCCCGCCACGACGGCGGCATAGGCGCCCCGCATCGTGAGATGTTCGAGCGTGATGTCGTCGGCACCGGCCAGTTCGAACACACGGGTGTTGTTGGTGACATTCCCCCGATCCAGAATGGATTGGTGGCCGGGCTGGCTGGCGCCGACGATCCGTACCCCCGAGTCCTGCGCCTCCAGCACGATGTTCGTCGCCAGGTTGTACAGGCCCGTGTCCACGTAGATCACATCCCCCGCGTCCAGGTCGTACGCCCTCAACAACGCCGCCAGACTCGCCATCGGGGTCGCCGCACTCTTGCCGTCGTTCGCGTTGTCCCCCACCCCCGTCGTGTACTCGTCACCCGCCAACGATCCGTCGTTCACGTAGTACACATTCCCCGCGTTCGTGATCAGGAACCCTTCATCCGACACGTCGCTCGCCGTGCGCACCTCCCCCAGACTCGTGTTCGCCGTCGCCACCGCACGAATCCGCGCCGTGTTCCCCGCGTCCCCACTGGTCGGCGCCGCATCCACCACCCACTGGTAACTGCCACGACCCAGCGCATCCACCGTCAACCCGCTGGCGATGCTCCTCCAGTTCGCCCCGTCGTCCGTCGACACCTGCAGGTCCACCGTCGGCGTCTCCACCCCCTGCGCGTTCACCCGCAGCAACTCCAGCCCCGACAGCGCCGCCGCGTGACCCTGCGTCAGGTTGATCAGCTCCAGCCGCAGCTCACCACCACTGACCTCCACCTCGTACTCCTGCACCAGCGCCGTGTACGCCGCTCCCGCCCGCGCTCGGATGTCCACGTTCGCATCCACCACCGCCCCGTCGATCGCCACGTCGAACCGACGCGTACCCACCGCCACGTTCCAGTTCTCCGACAGGTGCAGCCGCAGCTTGTATGTCCCGTCCGCCACCGGCAGCACGTAACCCAGCTTGTCGCCCACGTTGCTGCCGCTCACCGCCGCGCTCTGGTACACACCCGCCGGCGCCGCGTTCACCACCCCCGTCACGTTCACCGCCGTGCCCGTGCTCGTCGTCCCGCCGCTCACCTGGTACCCGTTGACCAGCCAGTTCCCCAGCGCGGCGTTCGCGTTGCCCGTGTTGATCTGCGCCACCACGTCCTGCTGCAGCAACCCCGCCGTGCGGAAGTCGATCTGCACCGTCTGACCCACTTCAACCTTCTCCAACCCGTTCGGACTGAGCACCTGCACCAGCGGATCGGCACTGCCCGTCGTCTGCACCGTGTTGCCGTACGCACCCAGATCGATGCGCCCGCCGTTGGGCCACGGCTCCGTCAACGCCAGTGCGGCCGGATCACCGCGGTCGATCCCCGGCGAACCCGACTGCAACCGCCAGTCGTCGTCCGCTCCGTAGTCCCCGCCCAACCGCTCCAGCCGCAGCCCGTCGGCCACCGTCGGCCGTGCACCATCGCCCTGCGCCAGCAGCCGCACCGTCACTTCATCGCCCAGCACCCGCACCAGCCCCAGCACCCGCCAGCCCGATCCCTCCGCCACTTCGTCGTTGGTCGCGCTGTAGTACTGACCACCACCATTCAACACCCCCGTCAGCGCGCCGCTGCCGTCGCGCACTTCGTAGCGCACGTTCTGGCTGTTGAAGTTGTTCACCGGCCACGTCACCGACACCCGGTACCACCCCGATTCCAGCCCGGTGAAGTTCCAGTCCGCCGTCGCCCCCGCGTTGGTCGCCGCCTGCGCGTAGTCCCCGCCACGACCCACCGCGTTGCCCGTGCCACCATTCACCGTGGTCCACGCGCCGCTGGTCGTGAACCCCGCATCCCCGTCGTCCACGATCTGCGTGCCGCCCGACACCCGCGCATCCACGTAACCCAGCACGTCGTCCGCACCGTCGATGTCCACGAACCGCGGATCCCCCGTGATGCTGTGCGCATCGAAACCCACTTCGTAGAACCAGTCGGTGCGCGTCTCGAAGCCGCGATCCTCCCAGTACGCCACCCGACCCGTCCCCGTCAGATGGAACAGGTTGTAGTCCGAACTGAAACCCGGCTGCACGTTCGCGTCCACGTTGATCGCGTAGCCGCTCCCCACCCAGATGATGTTGTTCTTCAGCCGCGCCCCGGTCGCCTGCACCCGGATCCCATCCCCGCTCGCCGCGTAGATCGTGTTGTTCTCCACACGCGTGTCCCCATACGTGTTCACCACGATCGCCGCGATCCCGCGGTTCTCCCACACCACGTTCCCCGTCACCAGCCCGTAGTAGCCCGCGATCCCCGCGCCACCGTTGTCGTACACGCGGTTGCCTTCCACCACGCCGCTCGCCACCCAGATCCCCGTCCCGCGGTTGCCGTACACCTGATTCCCGCGCGACGTCGCGTTGTTCACGTCCACACCCGTCGTGTTGTCCCACGACTCGTTGCCTTGCGCCAACGCCCCGCCGTACACCCCGATCCCGACGTTGTTGTTGCTCCACGCCCGGTTGTTCCGCCCCACCACCGCGTCCCCGTTCACCGAGATCCCGTGACCGTTGTCCACCGCCACGTTGTCTTCCACCACCACGCGGTTCCCACTGCCTCCTCCCGTGCTCACCCGGATCCCCCACGATCCGTTCCCGTACGCCTGGTTGTCCACCACCCGCGAACGCGCACCCTCGCTGTACAAACCGTCCGCCCCGTTGCCCGTCAGCTCATTCCCCTCGAACACCCCACCCACCGAGCGCGAGAAGATCCCGTACTGGTTCCCCTCCAGCACCGAACCCACCACGCTCCACCCATCGTTGCCCGTGTCGATCCCCACCCCGCTGTTCGCGTTCCCCCTCACCCACACGTCCACCAGCGACACCCCGTCCGAATCCACACCAGACGCCGCCCCTATCCCGATATACCCCCCCTGCACCACCAAACCTTCCAGCCTCACCCCGTCCGCTCCCGCAAACTGGATACCCCACGCACTCCCACTC
>JAHCKV010000185.1 GCA_026125595.1 Burkholderiales bacterium
GAAGCGGGGGAAGGCACGCTGTTCCTCGACGAAATCGGCGAGCTGCCGCTGGAACTGCAGGCCAAGCTGCTGCGGGTGCTTGAGAACGGGGAATATCAGCGTGTCGGCGAAACCCAGAGCCGCACCAGCCGCGCGCGGGTGATCGCCGCGACCAACCGTGATCTGCGCCTGGAAACCCGCGAGGGCCGCTTCCGGCTCGACCTGTATCACCGGCTGTCGGTCTTCACGATCCAGGTACCGCCGCTGCGGGACCTCGGCGAGGACAAGCAGCTCCTGCTCGACCATTTTGCCGACCTGTATGCCCGCCAGATCGCCGCTCGACCATTCCAGCTGGCGCCGGAGGCCACCGTACTGTGGCGCGCCTACCCGTTCCCGGGGAATGTCCGGGAACTGCGCAACATCGTGATCCGTCTCGTCACCAAGTACGCCGGGGGCCTCGTCGGTCGCGAACAGCTCGCCGCCGAGCTCGATTTCGACGGCGACCTGCAGCCCGCTCTGGCGTCCGCCACGATGATCGATCCGTTCGTACCCAGCGCCGCCGCCGCACGGCGCCTGCTGCAGGAAACGACCGAGTTCGATCTCGACGGCCGTCTGCGCGCGTGGGAGCTGGCTTTCGTCGAAGCTGCGCTGGACATCACCCACGGCAACCTGAGCCAGGCGGCGCGGCTGCTGGGCATGCACCGCACGACGCTCTACAGCCGGATGCAGTCCCTCGGGGCCGCACCGGAATCGGGCGTCAAGGCCCGATTCGCGCCCCAGTGACCGGACCCGTCGCCGCGCTCGCCATGTACTACGCTCACTTCGGACTCAAACAGCCACCGTTCCGGATCACGCCGGACACCGGCTTCTTCTTCGAAGGCGGCAATCGGGGTGCAGTGCTGGAAGCGCTGATCTACGCGATCACGCAGGGTGAGGGAATCGTCAAGGTCACCGGCGAGGTGGGCAGCGGCAAGACCATGCTGTGCCGCGTGCTGCAGCACCGGCTGGGACCGAAAGTCGAAATCGTCTACCTCGCGAACCCGAACGTGTCGGCGAACGAGATTCTGCACGCCATTGCGTTCGAACTGCAGTTGCCGGTGACGCGCAGCGCATCGCGACTCGAAGTCATGCACGTGCTGCACAACTATCTGGTGCAGCGGCACGCGGAAGGCCGTCAGGTGGTGCTGTTCGTCGAGGAATCCCAGGGGATGCCGATCCCGACGCTGGAAGAGATCCGGTTGCTGTCGAACCTCGAGACCGATCGCCACAAACTGCTGCAGATCGTGCTGTTCGGACAACCGGAACTGGACGAGAACCTGCGGGGCCCCGAGATCCGGCAACTGCGGGAACGCATCACCCACAGCTTCTATCTGTCGCCGCTGTCGGCCGGCGAGATCCGCGAGTACCTCGCATTCCGTCTGCATGCAGCCGGCTATCGCGGTCCGGAGCTGTTCGCGCAGCGCGTCATCGACTATGTCGCGAAAGCCAGCGGCGGACTGACGCGGCGTGTCAACATCATCGCAGACAAGGCACTGCTGGCCGCCTTCGCGGCCGACACCCACACGGTGACGATGGCCCACGTGCGTTCCGCCGTCGCAGACAGCGAGTTCAGCCGCGGCCGCATGCCGTCGCGCTGGCCTCCATGGCTGCCCTGGGTCGTCTCGACCATGCTGCTGCTGATCGGATTGGGTATCGTCGTCTGGTGGCTGATCGCCGCCCCACGACCGCTCCCCGCATCGGCGCACTTCAGGTCAACGCCCGCCATCACTCGCACTGGAACGGGGTTTGCAACCGGCCACGCCGTGGCCGACGCCGCGAGGCCGACGCAACGCGTTGCAGGAATATCTCAAGCGATGTTGCAAGTCCATCGCAAAACTTGTTGATCCAGAAAAGGTATTTGTGTACCGTACCCGCGCAAACCTGAAGCCTTTCCCGAGCGTCGGGGCCGATACGCTGCCGACGCCGACGGCTTTCGAGGTGTCGTTGCCGGAGCCGCGACGGCGCCTCTGCCGCCGAGGGACTCGCCGCGGCGTCCGTGCCGCGGCAACCGGTGCGAACGCCGGACTGCGCTAGAGACCCGGCATGCCGTTCGTCGACCGCGGACCCCAGGCCTCGCCGTTTGCACCTTTGATCCACAAGGACCAGGCGCCGATGCCCTCCGCAGTCGACCGATCCGATTCGCCGCCCACCGGCTCCCGTCAACACCGGGGATCGGCGTGGCTTGCCGCCGCACTGGTTGCCGTCGCGACGGGCCTGACGGGGTGCGCATACAAGGCCGCGACGCTGCCGGTCTCGGACACCCACCTGTCAACCGGCCAGATGTCTCCGAAGTCGACGGCCGACATTCTGTCGCCGGTGTCGATTCCGACGCCGCCGCCGCCGCGACCTCAACCGAAGCTGCCGACCTACAGCGTGGTCGTCAACGAGGTGCCGGTGAAGGAACTGCTGTTCGCGCTCGCGCGGGATACGAAGCAAAACATCGACGTGCATCCCGGCCTGCAGGGATTGGTCAGCCTGAACGCCATCGACGAGACGCTGCCGGCCATCCTCGACCGGCTGGCTCAGCAGGCGAATCTGCGCTGGCGTCAGGAAGGTCGGACCATCTCGGTCGCGCCGGATACCCCTCAGGTCAGGACCTACCGCGTCGACTACGTCAATGTCAGCCGTGAAACCACGTCCACGGTCGGCGTCTCCGGCCTGGTCGGAAACGTCGGAACGACCGGTACGTCGGGCGGCGGCGGCGCCGGGGGCGGCGGCACATCGGGCGGTGCCGGGGCGAACACCTCCAGCACGACGGTCAACACATCATCGAAGAACGAGTTCTGGAAAGTGCTCGAAGACAACGTCAAGAGCATTCTTGCCGCGACCCGCGCCCAGGCCCTGTCGGCCGACGAACGCGCCGCCCGCACCGAAGGGCTGCGTGCCCAGCGGGAGGAGCGCATCGCCCAGGCCGAAGCGGTGGCCCGGGCAGGGCAGAATGCCAAAGATCTTTTTTCGAGCGCTTTCGATGCGCAAACAACCGCGCCGTTGCCGGGCGATGTCACCAACGAAGTTGCGGTGAATCCAGTCGCCGGGACCGTGACGATTCTCGCAACGGACCGCCAGCACACGTTGGTACAGCAGTACCTCGACGCCGTGATGGCGGCTTCGCAACGCCAAGTGCTGATCGAAGCCACCATCGTCGAAGTCGAGCTGTCCCGCGCCTACCAGGCCGGCATCGACTGGGGTCGCGTCGCGTCGAGCAACGGCGCCGGCGTTTCGTTCTCGCAGAACTTGCTGGGCACAGCTCTGAACGCGGCGCCGAACCTCACCATCGGTTATTCGGACAGCCCTGCGAACGGCATCTTCGCCACCGTCAAGCTGCTGGAACAGTTCGGCAACACCCGCGTGCTGTCGAGCCCGAAACTGATGGCGTTGAACAACCAGACGGCGCTGTTGAAGGTCGTGCGCAATCAGGTGTACTTCACGATTCAGAGCACCATTACCCAGGGCACGAGTACCGGGCCCATTTCGAACAACCTCCAGGCCACCACGACGACTGCGCGCACGGTCCCGATTGGCTTGGTGATGGCCATGACCCCGCAGATCAACAGCAATGGCCAAGTAACCATCACCGTGCGTCCGACGGTCACCAGCCAAGTGGGCACGGTGGACGATCCGAATCCGATCCTCGCTGCGCAGAATCTGCGCAATGCGGTTCCGATTGTCGAAGTCCGCGAGATCGAGTCGGTGTTGCAGATCGTCAGTGGCAACGTTGCCGTGCTCGGCGGGCTCATCAAGGACGAAGTGGTTCGCGATCGCGATCAGGTCCCCGGCGTCGGCAACACGCGCGTCGGCGACCTGTTCGCCTACCGCAACGAGCGTTCGGTCAAGACCGAGTTGGTGATCTTCCTGCGCCCGACCGTCGTCACGAATCCGTCGCTCGATTCCGACGAACTGAAGTTCCTCCGCCCGTTGCTGCCCAATCCCGCCCAGATGGGACTGGCGAAGTAAGCCATGAGCCTGCTGCTGCAAGCGTTGCAGAAAGCGGCGAAGAACCGCGAGCAGCAGCCCCCCGACGATCCCCCCACGCGTCCGACGCGTCCGACGGTCAAGGCGAACCCGGCCAATCCTGCCGGGGCGGCCCTGGAACTCGAACCCGGCGACTATGAGCCGATGGAGATCCTGTCCAGCCGCGAGCCCGCGCCGGCAGACCCGGATCCACCGCAACCCGCACCGATCGAGACCTTCGACAGCCCCACGCCCGGGCAGGCGGCCGTGATCGTCGGTGCCGGCCCCAGCGGCAACCGCGGTCGTGTCGCCCGGCTGATCGATTGGGTGCGCGACCGGCCGGTACCGGCCTTCGTCACCGCGGCGCTGATATTCCTGCTGGCATACGGCGTCTACGTGGCGCTCGCGGTGTTCTACCCCGAACTGTTCATTCCGTCGTCCAGCACTCCGCCCGTCGGCCCGGTCGCCCGCAGCGCCCAGAAGCCCGATGCCACGCCGACGCCGACGTCTGCGGCGACGACCCCATCGCCGGCGATGACGGACTTGCTGGCGCCGGATCAGCCGGGTGCGGCGCCTGCGCCCCCCGCAGCACCGACGCCGGCACCCGAGGCCCTTGCGCCGCCAGCACCTGAACCCGCACCGGCCGCACCGCCGGAACCTCCGGTCACGACGCCCCCCGCCGTCGCGACGCCGCCTGCGGCACCGCCGACAGCGACGGCATCGGCTTCTCGCGCGCCGGAATCCGATCGCCCCCGGAAGGCGTCGCGGGCGGCATCGGCGACGGCAAGTCCCCCGGCTGATGGCCGCGTCTCGATCCGGACCTCCGACGCCTCGGGCGGCACCACCGCGCTGTTGACGGAAGCCTACGACGCCTACCAGAAGGGGCAGACGGACAAGGCCGGCGGCCTCTACGAGCGCGTGTTGAACGTCGACAAGAACAACGTCGACGCATTGCTGGGCCTCGGCACCGTGTCGTGGCAACAGGGCAAACCTGAACGGGCGATCGACCTGTATGCCCGCGTTCTGCGACTCGATCCGCACAACGGTGCGGCCCAGGCCGGGTTGATCGGACTGATGGGCCGCGCCGATCCGGTCGCGAGCGAAAGCCGGCTGAAGCAGCTGATCGGACGCGAACCGTCTGCACCGCTGTATTTCGGTCTCGGCAATCTGTACGCGGCCCAGGGACAGTGGCCCCAGGCGCAGCAGGCCTTTTTCCAGGCGTTCCAACTGGACCCGGCGAATCCGGACTACGCGTTCAATCTCGCCGTCGGCCTGGAACATCTGACCCAGCAGAAGATCGCAGTGGAGTACTACCGCAAGGCGCTGGATCTCGCCGCCGCCCGCGGCGGTGCCGGCTTCGATCCGAACCAGGTCAAAGCGCGCATCGAACAGTTGTCGGCGACCGTAGAATGAGCCGCATGCCCGCTGCCCCCGTCACTGCCGCTCCGGCCAAGCCGTTGCCGACCGAGCATCGCAAGAAGATGCGGCTCGGTGAGCTGCTGGTCCAGCAGGGCCTGATCACCCACGATCAACTGCGGATCGCGCTCACGGAACAGAAGAACCAGAAGATGCCCATCGGGCGTCTGCTGGTGCGACTGGGCTTCGTCACCGAAGCCGTCATCCGCGACATCATGGCGCGGACCATCGGGCAGGACGCGATCGATCTGGCCCAGGTCGTCGTCGATGCCGAAGCTTTGAAGCTGATCCCGCAGGATTTCGCACGGCGCCATCGGATGCTGCCGATCGCGTTCGATGCGCACGAACGCGTGCTCGTCGTCGCGATCACCGAAATGTTCAACGTCGTCGCGGTCGACCAGTTGCGGGCGTCGCTCCCGCCCGACATCCAGCTGCGCACGGTGCTCGCGGGAGAGGCGCAGCTCGAAGACCATATCGATCACTTCTACGGCTACGAGCTGTCGGTCGACGGGATCCTGCGGGAGATCGAGACCGGAGAGCTCGACTGGCAGAGCCTCCAGGCCGGCGGCGACGAATACACGCAACCGATCGTGCGGCTGGTCGGCGCGCTGTTGATCGATGCGGTCAAGCGCAGCGCATCGGACATCCACTTCGAACCCGAAGCGGCGTTCCTGCGGATCCGCTATCGGCTGGACGGTGTGCTGGAGCAGGTCCGCAGCCTGCACAAGAACTACTGGCCGGGCATCGCGGTGCGGCTGAAGGTCATCAGCGGCATGAACATCGCCGAGACCCGCGCACCGCAAGACGGCCGGCTGTCGCTCAATCTGAACGGCCGTCCGATCGATTTCCGCGTATCGAGCCATCCGACGATCTACGGCGAGAACATCGTGCTGCGGATTCTCGACCGCGAGAAGTCGATCATCAGCCTGGACCAGATGCGGTTGCCGAAACCGGTGATGGCGCGGCTCAATCTGATGCTCGCTCGACCGGAAGGCATCCTGGTGATCACGGGCCCCACCGGCAGCGGCAAGACCACCACGCTGTATTCGCTGCTGTCACAGGTCAACGTCGAGGGCGTCAACATCATGACCCTCGAAGATCCGGTGGAGTATCCGGTGGCGCTGATGCGGCAGACGTCGGTCAGCGAAGCGATCAAGCTCGATTTCGCGAACGGCATCCGCTCGATCATGCGGCAGGATCCCGACATCATCATGGTCGGCGAGATCCGCGACCGCGAAACCGCCGAGATCGCGTTCCGCGC
>JAHCKV010000186.1 GCA_026125595.1 Burkholderiales bacterium
CGCGCGGGAGAAACCGCCGGAACAGGAAACACCGCCGCCGGCGATGCCACGCCTCGAAGGAATGCTGCCGCTGACGGTGGAAAATTTTCACAGCGGCACGGCCTCCATCGACGCCGGGTCCATCGTCGTCGGGCCGGACGAGGTTGTGCGGTACGTGCTGCTGACGACCTCGGACGACGGTCGCAAACAGACGAGCTACGAAGGAATCCGCTGCGGTCCCAACGAATGGCGCACCTACTACATCGGACGTGCCGATGGCGGATGGATCCGCGATGTCACGTCACGCTGGCAACCGGCGTCCGACGGCGGTCATTCGTCGATCCGCTACACGCTGGCCACCGAGTACTTCTGCGATCCGGACGGCATGCCGTGGCGCTCCGCGTACGACATCCGCGACCGTCTCGAAGGTGCACCGTCGTCGTCGGTGCTCCGACGCCGCAAGGACTACTGATCGAACCGGACGCGGCGGCGCGCGATGCGCCGCCGTCCCGGTTCAGGCCGCCGCGCGGCGGATATCCTCCAGCGACAGCCCCCACCGCGTGAGCACGTAGCGGAACAGCGTCAATTCCGCGTCGTGCAGCAGGCCGTCGGCCTTCATGATCGCGAGCACCATCTGCGCCGTTCCGATGCGCTTGCGCGGATCCACCACGGCATCGGCGACGGCGTCGATGCGCTCGCGATCGAGCAGGTCGACACGCCCGTCGGCCGAACCGGCCGCCACCAGATCGTCACAGTAGTCGCGCACCACCACCGAGAACGCGGCCTTGTCCAGACCGAGCAGGCGATACAGATCCAGCCGGTCCATGGCTTCGAGTTCGCGGTCGTCGAGTCGCGCGTCGGTGATCATCGTCATCGCGAGAACGCGGGCGACGGCTTCGGGGGAATCGGCGAGATACTGTTTCATGGAAAAGGCCGTGGCAATCGGGAAGTCGGTGGGAGTCTATCGCGGCGCCGAGGTTCCCTTCGGCGCCCCATCGGCGCCGTCACGCTGTCGACGGGCCATCGAAGCGAAGTGCGCTTTCGCGATGAACTGCGCGCTGACCGGCGTCGTGATCATCAGGAAGATCGTGATCAGCAACTCGTGGGCACTGAAGCTGCCCCGCATCGAAAAGTACACGATCGACGCCACGAGGACGCTACCGATCCCCAGTGTCGTGGCCTTGCTCGGACCGTGCAGTCGCGTCAGCAGGTCGGGAAACCGCGTCAACGCGATCGACCCGAGCAGCGCGAACGCCGCCCCGAACAGGATCAGCAAGGCAACAACGGCTTCGACGACGAGGGTCATGGGCGCAACTCCTACTCGATGATGTCGCGGCGCACGACGAAGCGTGACAACGCGACGGTACCGACGAAACCGAGCACGGCGATCAGCAGCGCCGCTTCGAACACGAGCGTGCTGCCGGCCCAGATGCCGTACAACAGGATCAGACCGATCGCGTTGGCATACAGCGTGTCGAGCGCGAGGATGCGATCCGGCGTGTCGGGCCCGGCCAGCAGGCGCCAAAGATTCAACAGCATCGCGACACCCAGCAACGCCGTCGCGATCGGGAGTGCCCAGCTCAACATTGGAAGATCTCCTTCAGGCGTGCCTCGTAGCGGGTCTTGATGTCGTGGATCAGCGTTGCCGGATCGGCGGCCGACAAGGCGTGGACCGTCAGTCGACGGTGCTCGAGATCGAGTTCCACGGACACCGTTCCCGGCGTCAGCGTCACGGTCATGGCCAGCATCGACGCAACCAGCGGTTCGGTCACATCGAGCGGCACGACGACGATCCGGGGGTGCAGCCGGTGCAGCGGCGACAGCACCAGCCGCGCCACCTGGAAGTTCGCGACGACGATATCGCGCAGCACGAACAGCACATATCCGACCGCACGCAACGGCCGGTGCACCACGGGTAGCGACGGCAGGATGCGGCGCGCATACCACGGCAAAGCGACACCGAGCGCCGCCGCGAGCACCAGATGGGCCGGCTCGACGGAATCGTTGAGCAGCAGCCACAATGCGGCGACGAGCAGCGACAGGCGCGGATACGGCAGCGCCCGCGCGATCATGGCGCGACCTCGCGCTTCGGCACCGCGACGAACCGTTCGCCCAGCACGCCGTGGGCATACGCGGATGGATAGCGTGCGTCGGCGGCCGCCGCCCGGACATGACGATCGACGGGCCCCGCGGCGATCGTCAACGCGATCACGGCCGCGACGATCAGCAACACCGGTGACAGCCGCCACGCGGAAGCCGCATCGGGCTCGCCGTCGCCGGGTTCATCGGCGGTCGACCAGAACAAACGGGTGCCGGCCCGGGCGAGCGCCACCAGGTTGATCAGCGACGTCACCAGCACCACGGCCCAGATCCAGGGCACCGGCCCGGCGCCCTTCAGCAGCAGCAGCTTGCCGAGGAATCCGGCCAGCGGCGGCATGCCGGCGACGGACACCGCGACGACGAGATACAACGCACCGATGCGCCCTGCGCCGTGCATGCGCGGCGCCCGGGACAACGTATCGCCCGCGTCGCCCCGTGCGTTCTTCAACACATCGCCCAGCAGGAACATCGCGGCAATGCCGAGCGTGCTGCCGAGCAGATAGAACAGCCCTCCGGAGATCGTGCCTTCCGTCGCGAGCCCGATCCCGAGCAGCAAGGTGGCCGACGAGCCGAGCGCGAGCCATGCCGACAGCTGCGTCAGTGTGGCCGCGGAGAACGCGCCGAGTGCCGAGACGATCAGCGAAACGCCGGCGAGAATCGGCACCAGGCTTTGCCACGTGACGGCCGCGGCGGTTTCACCGAACACCACCAGGCCGACGCGCAGCACCGCATAGGCGCCGACCTTGGTCAGCACCGAGAACAGCGCAGCCACCGGTGCCGACGCGGCGCCGTAGGCACCGGGCAACCACAGATACAACGGCGCCGCGGCTCCTTTCAGCAGGAACACCACCAGCAGCAACAGCGCACCGGCCTTGATCCACGGGCCGTGCTCGGGCGGTGCCGCGGCCAGGGCCATGCCGAGATCCGCCATGTTCAGCGTGCCGGCGACCCGGTACAGCAGACTGACGGCGATCAGGAACAGGCACGAACCGATCAGGTTCAGCACCACGTAGTGGATGCCGGCGCGCAATCGCGCGGCACCGCCGCCATGCTGCAGCAGGCAATACGACGCGATCAGCATCAGTTCGAAACAGACGAACAGATTGAACAGATCGCCGGTCAGGAAGGCACCGTTCAGCCCCATCAGCTGGAAGTGGAACAACGGATGAAAATGCGCGCCGCGCGCGTCCCAGCCCTGGACGGCCTGCAGCAGGCTCGCGACCGCGACGCCGGCCGTCAGCACGAGCATCAGCGCGGAGAGTCGATCCACCACGAACACGATGCCCAGATGGGACGGCCAGTCGCCCATCGCATAGACCGTGAAGCCACCGCGGGCCGAGAACAGCGCGAGCGAGAGCGTGATGCCGAACAGCACCAGCGTCGAGGCGACGGACAGGATTCGCTGCAGACCGAGACGACCGCGCAGCACCAGCAGCAGGCAGGCCGTGAACGCGGGCAGCACGAACGGCAGCGCGGGCATGTGTTGAAGGAACGTCATGCCTCGTCCTCGTCCGGCAACGGCAGGTCCGTCAACGGCGGATCCACGTGGTCGCTGCCGGTCTCGCCGCGCGAACGGATCGCCAGCACGACGAGATACGCCGTCATGCCGAACCCGATCACGATGGCCGTCAGCACCAGCGCCTGCGGCAGCGGATCGGTCATGCCGGGCCCCTGGCCGACGATCGGCGGCACGCCGACCCGAATGCCGCCGGCCACGAAGATGAACAGATTCACCGCATAGGACATCAGCGTCAGGCCCAGCACGACGGGAAACGTGCGGGCACGCAGCACCAGATAGAGCCCGGCGGCGGCGAGCAGCCCGATGGCAGAGGCGACGAGCAGTTCCACGTCACGCCGCCTTCGGCGGCGTCAGCCGCCCGAGACTTTCGAGCACGAGCATCACGGTCGCGACAACGACGAGGAACACGCCGAGATCGAACGCCGCCGCCGTCGCCCAATGCAGGTCGCCGAGCACGGGCAGATGCAGCGGGCCGTGCGCGCTGGTCAGGAACGGGTGGCCGTAGAACCATGCGCCGATGCCGGTCGCGCCGGCGACGGCGAGACCGGCGGCGAGTGGCCGATGAAAATCGGTACGCAACCGCTCGTGCGTCCAGCGGGCGCCATTGCCCATGTAGACCACGATCAGCACGACGCCGGTCACCAGCCCCGCGACGAATCCGCCGCCGGGCAGGTTGTGGCCACGCAGGAACAGGTACGCGGCCACGACCAGCGCCATCGGCACCAGCAGCCGCGACAACAGGTCGAGCATCACCGGCCGGAATGGGTCGGCGACACCAGCGACACCGGCATCGCCGCCGTCGGCCATCTTCGCGAGCAGCGCGACGATGCCCAGCGCCGCGATCGCCAGCACCGTGATCTCGCCATAGGTGTCGAAACCGCGAAAATCGACGAGGATCACGTTGACGACGTTGCTGCCGCCACCTTCCGGCACGCTGCGCGCTATGTGCTCGACCGCCACGGTCGAGCCGTCGGTCGTCATCATCCACCATGCGGCCAGGCCCATGCCGATGCCGAGCAGCGCGGCCAGCGTGCCGTCGCGCAGCCGGCGGCCGGCCGACGATTCCAACGGCGTGACGGCCGGCAGGAACGGCAGCGCCAGCAGCATCAGCAACACCGTCGCAACCTCCACGCTCAACTGCGTCAACGCCAGGTCGGGTGCCGAGAACCACGCGAAGATCAGCGAAACGGCGAGGCCGACGGCGCCGGTCAGGATCAACGCCGTCAGTCGCTGGCGATGCAGCGCCACCACGGCGCCGGTGGACACGGCCAGCACGATCCAGATGCAGATCGCGATGCCGTTCATCGACGCCCACGCCGGAGGTCGGCCTTCGGGCAGCGGACCGGCGAACGGCACGATCGCCACCAGCAGCGTCATGATCAGCAGCAGTACCACCTGCCGCTGCAATGTACCGTCGGCCGTGCGGCGCGTGAATCGCCGCGCGAACCGGATCAGACCGAAGATGGCGCTGTCGTACAACCGGGCACCGGTCCAAGGGCCACCGACGCGCGCGTGCAGGTTCAACCGCTGCCGCAGCACGAAGTACAGCGCGATGCCGGCCACGAGCGCGACGGCGCTCATCACCAACGGAAGATTGAAGCCGTGCCACAGATGCAGGCTGTAGGCAGGCAGCGGGCCATGAATCACGCTGCCGGCGGCGACCGCCAGCAGTGGCGCCACGGTCAACCCCGGCAGGATGCCGACCAGCAGACACAACGCCACGAGCACTTCCACCGGAATGCGCATCCAGCGCGGTGGTTCATGGGGCGCGCGGGGCAGATCGTGGGGCTCGCCGCCGAAGAACACGTCGTGCACGAAGCGTGTGGAATAGGCCACGCCGAAGATGCCGCCGAGCGTTGCCGCCATCGGGAACAACAGGCCCACCACGCCGGCGCGTTCGAGCGCCAGCGTCTCGGCGAACAGCATCTCCTTCGACAGGAAGCCGTTGAGCAACGGCACGCCGGCCATCGATGCCGACGCGACGAAGGCCAGTGCGCCGGTCCACGGCATGTAGCGCCACAACCCCGACAGCCGACGCATGTCGCGCGTGCCGGTTTCGTGGTCGACGATGCCGGCGGCCATGAACAGCGATGCCTTGAACGTTGCGTGGTTGATGATGTGGAACACCGCGGCGACGGCAGCGAGGGGACTGTTCAGACCGAGCAGCAGCACGATCAATCCGAGATGGCTGATCGTCGAATACGCCAGCAACCCCTTCAGATCGTGCCGGAACATCGCCGTCCACGCACCCCACACGAAGGTCAGCAGCCCGGTGCCTGCGACCAGCCAGAACCACAGTTCGGTACCGGACAGCGCGGGCCACAGGCGCGCCAGCAGGAAGATGCCGGCCTTCACCATCGTCGCGGAATGCAGATAGGCGGACACCGGCGTCGGCGCCGCCATCGCATTGGGCAACCAGAAATGAAACGGCACCTGCGCCGACTTCGTGAATGCGCCGAGCAACACCAGGATCAGCGCGGGTGCATACGACGGACTCGCGCGGATCACGTCGCCGCGGTCGAGCAGCTCCGAGATCGTGAACGTGCCGGCGATGTGGCCGAGCAGCAGCACGCCGCCCAGCAGCGCAAGGCCGCCCATGCCGGTCACCGCGAGGGCGATGCGCGCACCCTGTCGCGCATCGGGCCGGTGCTGCCAGTATCCGATCAGCAGGAACGACGACAGGCTCGTCAGCTCCCAGAACACCAGCGTGAGCACCAGATTGTCGGACACGGCGATGCCGACCATCGCGCCCATGAATCCAAGCAGCATCGCGAAGAAGCGGCCGAACGGATCGTCGGGCGACAGGTAGTAGCGGCCGTACAGGATCACCAGCAGTCCGATCGCGAAGATCATCCCGGTGAACAGCCACGCGAGCCCGTCGATGCGCAGCGCGATGTCGAACCCTTCTTCCGGCATCCACGGCACACGCGCCGCCACGGCCCCGCCGCCGAAAACCGTCGGCGCGATCAGGGCCAGCAGCGCCAGCCCGATCGCCGGTGCGAGCGCCGCGCTCCAGGCGATCGTGGTACGGCTGCGCCCGTGC
>JAHCKV010000187.1 GCA_026125595.1 Burkholderiales bacterium
GACCGGCGGCGTGGATGGGGGAGGCATGGGTTCTAGGATGCCATGGCCGGGGCGGGCATCAGGCGTCAGGCTTCAGGCGTCGGGCCGCGGTGCGAGCAGGCTGAGGGAGTGGGCCGTTCTGATCGCATGGAGGCCCGACGCCTGACGCCCGAAGCCCGAAGCCCGTAGCCCGATTCACGCCCGTTTCTTCTTCGTCGTCTCGTTCAGTTTCTCCACCAGCAGGCGGCCGGGTTTGAAGCGGGGCACGATGCGGGCGGGGATCTCGATGACTTCGGAGGTGCGGGGGTCGCGGCCCATTCGGGGCTTGCGCTCGGCGGCGTGGAAGGTGCCGAAGCCCACCAGCGTCACCATGCCGCCTTTCTTCAGGGACGTACGGATCGAAGTCACGGTTGCGTCGAGCGCACGGCCCGCCGCGGCCTTCGAGATGTCGGCGTGCTTCGCGATGGCTTCGATCAATTCCGATTTGTTCACGGGGGTCCCCTTTCGTTTTTTCGTTGAAGGCGGCGTGCGGCAAGCAGTCGCTGCATTGCCGGGCGGCTTCCCGGAGAAGGACCGGGCGGATCGTGAGTCGATCTCTGCACTCTCCCAGCGCCGATGCGGAACGCTCGAACATCGTCGAGCGCCGAAACGTTATAGCAAGCCGAAAATCGCAGTGTCAACACGAAAACGCCGCGATGCAGACGTGCTGCACCGCGGCGTCGATGGCCGCCGAAAAGCGAATGAAGATCAGTGCTTCACGGCAACGACAGTGCTGTCCGGCTCGACCTTGGGGATCGCCACAGCCGCCTCGGTCTTCGCCGGCAACGGCTCCGGAAGACGCTCGAGCGCGTACTCGAGGACCTTGTCGATCCACTTGACCGGATGGATATCGAGACGGTTCTTGATGTTATCCGGAATATCCGCGAGATCCTTCACGTTCTCTTCCGGAATGAGCACCGTCTTGATGCCCCCGCGATGGGCCGCGAGCAACTTCTCCTTGAGACCACCGATCGGCAGCACCTCGCCACGCAACGTGATCTCACCCGTCATCGCGACGTCCGCCCTCACGGGAATCCCCGTCAACAGCGACACCATGGCGGTGCAGATGCCGATGCCCGCGCTGGGACCATCCTTCGGCGTCGCCCCTTCCGGCAAATGGATGTGGATGTCATTGCTCTGATAGAAGTCCTCACGGATGCCGAGCCGTTGTGACCGGCTGCGTACGACCGTCAATGCCGCCTGGATGGACTCCTGCATGACTTCACCCAGTTTGCCGGTAGTCACCATCTTGCCCTTGCCCGGCATCACGGCACTTTCGATGGTAAGCAGTTCACCACCCACTTCGGTCCAGGCAAGGCCGGTGACCTGACCCACCTGATTTTCCTTCTCTGCCATGCCGAACGTGTACCGCCGCACGCCGAGGTACTTGTCGAGATTGCGCGCGGTGATCTGCACGGCCTGCTCGCGTTTCTTCAGCAGCAGCGACTTCACGACCTTGCGGCAGATCTTGGAGATCTCGCGTTCCAGCGCGCGCACGCCTGCTTCTCGCGTGAAATACCGGACGATGTCACGAACCGCGCTCTCGGAGACGTTCACTTCCTCGTCCTTGAGACCATGGTTCTTCATCTGCTTCGGCAGCAGATACCGCATCGCGATGTGAACCTTTTCGTCCTCGGTGTAGCCGGACAGACGGATCACTTCCATGCGGTCGAGCAGCGGCGCGGGAATGTTCATGGTATTGGCCGTCGCGACGAACATCACGTCGGACAGGTCGTAGTCCACTTCGATGTAGTGGTCCACAAACGTGTGATTCTGTTCCGGGTCCAGCACTTCCAGCAGAGCCGACGCTGGATCGCCGCGGAAATCCATGCCCATCTTGTCGACTTCGTCGAGCAGGAACAGCGGGTTGCGCACCGCAACCTTGGTCATGTTCTGCAGGATCTTGCCGGGCATCGACCCGATGTACGTACGGCGGTGACCCCGGATCTCGGCTTCATCCCGCACGCCGCCCAACGACATCCGCACGAACTTGCGATTGGTCGCGCGCGCGATGGACTGTCCGAGCGATGTCTTGCCCACCCCAGGCGGGCCCACCAGACACAGGATCGGCGCCTTCACCTTGTCGACCCGCTGCTGAACCGCGAGATATTCGAGAATCCGTTCCTTGACCTTCTCGAGGCCGTAGTGATCTTCCTCGAGCACGCCCTCGGCGATCTTGAGATCCTTGCTGATCTTGCTTTTCTTCTTCCACGGCAGCGTGATCAGCGCTTCGATGTAGTTGCGGACAACCGTTGCTTCCGCCGACATCGGCGACATCAGTCGCAGCTTCTTCAGCTCGGATTCGGCCTTGACCCGCGCCTCTTTCGGCATGTGCGCCGTGCGGATGCGCTTCTCCATCTCGTCGAGATCCGCCCCCTCGTCGAGGTCGCCGAGTTCCTTCTGGATCGCCTTGACCTGTTCGTTGAGGTAATACTCGCGCTGACTCTTCTCCATCTGGCGCTTCACACGACCGCGAATGCGCTTCTCGACCTGCAGGATATCGAGTTCGGCCTCGAGCAGACCGAGCAGATGTTCGAGACGCTTCTTCACGTCGATCATCTCGAGCACGGCCTGCTTCTGCTCGAGCTTCAGCGGCAGATGGGCAGCGATCGTGTCGGCCAGCCGGCCGGCTTCGTCGATTCCCGCCAGCGACGTGAGAATCTCGGGCGGAATCTTCTTGTTCAGTTTCACGTACTGATCGAACTGCGCGATCATCGCCCGGCGCATGGCTTCGATTTCGTGCGTTTCCTCCGCGCTCAGCTCTTCGGAACTGGTCGGTGTCGCTTCGGCGCCGTAGTGCGTGCGCAGATCGACGATTTCGTGGATCTCGGCACGCTGCACCCCTTCGACCAGCACCTTCACCGTGCCGTCCGGCAGTTTCAACATCTGCAGGATGTTCGCGATGCTGCCGACAAGATAGAGGTCGTCGGCCGCCGGCTCGTCCTTCGCGGCGGACTTCTGCGCGACGAGAAGAATGCTCTTGCCTGCCTCCATCGCGGTTTCGAGCGCCTTGATGGACTTCGGGCGTCCGACGAACAACGGGATGACCATATGGGGGAAGACCACCACATCGCGCAGCGGCAACAACGGCAACGCAACGCGGCCTTCCGGTTGGATAGAGGATTCGTCCATGAAGGTCACCTGATATTGGAATGGGGTTCTCTATGGGACATTGGGGCCTCCGCAAGGTTTTCAAGCCGAACGACTCGACGAACGAAACTCGCCGGGCGCGCCCCAAGGTACGACCGGGCGGTCATGCCGCCCGGTCATCCATCACGCCGAACCAGCCACCTTCGGCTGGTCGGAATAAATCAACAACGGCTTCTGATCGCCGGTGATCGATCCTTCGTCGATCACCACCTTCTCGACATTCTGCATCGACGGCAGATCGAACATGGTGTCGAGCAGGATATGTTCGAGGATCGAACGCAGCCCGCGCGCACCGGTCTTGCGCTGCAATGCCTTGCGCGAGATCGCCCACAACGCGTCTTCCCGAATCTCGAGTTCTACGCCTTCCATCGCGAACATCCGCTGGTACTGCTTGATCAACGCATTCTTCGGCTCGGTCAGAATCTGGATCAACGCCTTCTCGTCCAGTTCCTCGAGCGTCGCGACGACGGGCAGGCGACCGACAAACTCCGGGATCAAGCCGTACTTGATCAGATCCTCGGGTTCGACTTCCCGCAACACGACGCTCATGTCCTTGCGATTGTCACGGCTCTTGACCTCGGCCCCGAATCCGATACCACCTTTCTCGGAACGGGCTCGGATCACCTTATCGAGACCGTCGAACGCTCCACCGCAGATGAACAGGATGTTGGTCGTGTCGACCTGCACGAATTCCTGATTCGGATGCTTGCGACCGCCCTGCGGCGGCACCGACGCGATCGTGCCTTCGATCAATTTCAGCAGTGCTTGCTGCACACCTTCGCCCGAAACATCCCGCGTGATGGAGGGGTTGTCGGACTTGCGCGAGATCTTGTCGATCTCGTCGATGTAGACGATGCCGCGCTGCGCCTTGTCGACGTCGTAGTCGCATTTCTGCAGCAGTTTCTGGATGATGTTCTCGACATCTTCGCCGACGTATCCGGCTTCCGTCAGCGTCGTCGCATCGGCCATCACGAAGGGGACGTTGAGCAACCGGGCGAGCGTCTGCGCGAGCAGCGTCTTGCCGGAGCCGGTAGGCCCGACCAGCAGGATGTTGCTCTTGGCGAGTTCGACGTCATCCTTCTTCGACAACGTCTTCAGTCGCTTGTAGTGGTTGTAGACCGCGACCGAAAGAATCTTCTTGGCGGGATCCTGACCGATGACGTACTGATCGAGAATGCCGCGAATCTCCAGCGGCACCGGAAGATCCGACTTCACGCCTTTCGCGCCGGCGTCGCCATGGGTTTCTTCGCGGATGATGTCGTTGCAAAGCTCGATGCACTCGTCGCAGATGAACACCGACGGGCCCGCGATCAACTTGCGCACCTCGTGCTGGCTCTTTCCGCAGAACGAGCAGTACAGCAGTTTCTCTCCGGAGGGTTTTTCCGACATCTGGATTCTTCTCCCGTCTTCAGGGTGAGCTGCCCCGGCAGCTCGCCCTAAGCCTCATCGCCTCAGGAATCCGACCGGTTGGCCAGAACGCGGTCCACCAGTCCGTACTGTACCGACTGCTCGGCACTCATGAAGTTGTCACGGTCCGTGTCCTTTTCAATGTCCGCCACGGTACGACCCGTATGCTTGGCCATCAGATCGTTCAGCCGGCCCCGCAGATACGAATCTCCCGCGCGTGGATCTCGATGTCGGACACGCCTGCCTGGAAACCCGCCAGCGGCTGATGGAATCATCACCGCGCGTTCGGCAGCGCGTGACGCTTGCCCGCCGCGCCGGCAGCTAGCAGCACGGCGCCCATCGAGGCGGCTTGGCCGATGCAGTAGGTCGCCACGTCGCAAGTGACGAACTGCATCGTGTCGTAGATCGCCAAGCCCGCCGAAACCGACCCGCCGGGCGAGTTGATGTAGAAGTTGATGTCCTTGTCCGGGTTCTCGGATTCCAGGAACAACAGCTGCGCCACGATCAGATTCGCGGTGACCTCGTTGACCGGCCCCACGAGAAACACGACCCGCTCCTTGAGCAGGCGCGAGTAGATGTCATAGGCGCGCTCGCCGCGCCCGCTCTGCTCGATCACCATCGGCACCAGACCGAGCGCCTCCGGATCTCTCTGCGAATTGTTGCCCCACATCATTGCGCATTCCCCATCAACTCTTCGAAGGGCACATCCTTGTCGACCGTCTTCGCCCGACCCAGCACCCATTCGACTGCATTGTTCTCGACCACCACGGCTTCCACCTCGCGTACTCGATCCGCCGACTGGTAGTACCAACGAATCACGTCTTCAGGCTTCTCATAACTCTGCGCATAGTCTTCGATGACGGCGCGAATCTGTTCCGGTTGAGCCTTGATGTCGTGCGCCTTCACGATCTCCGCCAACACCAATCCGATACTGACCCTGCGATTCGCTTCGGGTTCGAACGCCTCCCGGGGCATGTTCTGCGCTTCCTGCGTCATGCCCCGCGCCTTCAGCGTCTCGCCCATGTTCGCGATCAACCGCTCGATCTCCATATCGATCAAGGCTTTCGGCACCTCGAGTCGCGAGGTCTCGAGCAACGCCTTGAGCGCCTGATCCTTCACCCGGCCCTGGACGCGACGCTTGACCTCGCGTTCCAGATTCGTCCGCACATCTTCGCGCATCCGTCCAAGATCACCGTCTTCGATCCCGAGACTACGCGCGAAATCGGCGTCGAGCTCGGGCAGTTTCGGTTCCTGGATCGCGTGCAGCGTCACATCGAACACGGCGGTCTTCCCCGCAACTTCCGAGCCATGATAGTCCTGTGGAAAAGTCAGCTCGAAGGAGCGGGACTCACCGGGCTTCATTCCAACGATTCCGGATTCGAATTCCGGCAACAGGCGCCCTTCTCCGAGCTGAACCGTCTGCCCGGTCGCTTCGCCGCCAGGGAACGCGACACCATCGATCTTGCCCAGGTAGTCGATCGTCACCGCATCGCCGGAAACCGCGGAACGCTCGACCGGCACATAAGTGGTGCGCTGCTTGCGCAGCACGTCGACGGTACGATCGATCTCCGCTTCGCCGATGGCCACGACGGGCCGTTCGATGGTCACGGCGGTCAGATCACCGAGACCGACCTCCGGAAACACTTCGAACGTCGCAGTGAACGCAAAATCGGCCGCAGGTTCCTGGCCCTTCGCGGTTTCGATCTTCGGGTAGCCCGCGACTCGCAGGTTCTTCTCGCGGACCGCTTCGCCGAACGTTCGTTCGACCGTATCGCCCAGCACCTCCTGCCGGATCTGGGTTCCATACTGTTGTTCCACGACCTTCAGCGGCACTTTGCCGGGCCGGAAGCCGTGCAACTTGACCGTCCGCTGCATGCGCTTCAGGCGATTCTGAATTTCGGTATTGATCTGATCCATCGGAACGGCAACCTTCAAACGTCGTTCCAAAGTGCTCAGCGTCTCGAGACTTGCTTGCATCGGTCAGGCTCTCTCGGGTTTTTCGGGATTGCACACCAAAGTCCCCGGCGGGT
>JAHCKV010000188.1 GCA_026125595.1 Burkholderiales bacterium
TCATGCTGGGTCACCTAGCAATTCGCGTGTCGACCGCCGCCGCTCGGGCGAGCGAATGAAACGCCGCCCGAGCGGCGGCGCGGTGACGGCTCGGCCCGCCGCGGTCCAGCAGGCGTCAGCTTCGCGACGGCCAGGCCGCCGCCGCGCCGGCCTCAGGCGCTGGCGCTGATGCTCGCGCCGCCGGCGGTCTCCCGTTGCAGGAGGCCGTTGATGAGGCCGACCATCACCGGGCGCGGCACGTCCGCGGTCAGGCCGACCTCGAACGCCGGCACGCGGTTCACCAGCTCGGCCAGGCTCTGCTCGCGCGCCTGCACCAGCGGCGTCGGGTCGAGCACCTCGAGCACCGAGGCGTAGGCCCAGTAGCGGCGCACGTCGTTGACGATCAGGTCGCCGGCGCGGATGCGGCCCTGCGCCTGCTGCGGCGGCAGCGGGCGGACGTAGTGGGTCGCGGCGCGCTGCGGGAAGACCAGCAGGCGCACCTCGCCGCCGCCGACCAGTTGCTCGTCCGGCCAGTGGAATCCGCCGCGGCCGAGTGAATAGCGATGCGGGATCGGCAGCAGCACGTCGGCGTTGCTGCCCAGCCAGCCGCGGCTCCACTGATCGAGCAACAGCGGCTCCGGCACGGCGCGAACGCTGGTGCCCCGCTGGATCAGAAAGGTGTCGGACAACAGGCGCGCCGTCGGATCGGACGCCAGGCCGGCCACCAACGTCGACTTGCCGACGCCGCTCGGCCCCAACAGCGCGACCTTCTCGCCGGGCTTCACCGCGAGATCGAAGCCACGCAGAACCGGTCCGGAATCGCCCGGATACCGGAACGCGACGCCGTCCAGCCACACGGCCGGCGGTGCAGCGGATCGCGCACCGAGGATCGGCACTTCTGCCGCCGCCGGCAGCGGCATGCCGGGAATCGTGAGGGTTTCCAGTTCAGCCAGCGCCGCCTCGCCGGCCGCCCGGTCATGCCACACGGCGGACAACTCGCGCAACGGTTCGAAGAACGCCGGCGCCAGCAGCAGGATGAACAGACCCTGGCCGAGGCTCAACCGGCCGTGCCACGTGCCGAAGTCGAGCCACCCCAGCAGATGGAACCCGACGTAGACGGCAACCACCGCGACGCCCAGCGCCGCGAACAGCTCCAGCACGGCGGACGACAGGAACGCGATGCGCAGCACGGCCATCGTTCGACGCCGCAACGATTCGGCATCGGCCCGCAGCCGTCGCGCCGTCGCGTCGACCGCATCGAGGGCACGAATCGTCGCGAGACCGCGCAGGCGGTCCAGCAGGAAACCATTCATTGCGCCGACCTCGACTATCTGCGCGGCGCTCGCGGCCTGCGCGCGCCAGCCGATCAGCACCATGAACAGCGGAATCAGCGGCGCCGCCACCAGCAGGACGACGGCCGCCGCCCAGGACAGCGTCAGCACCACGGTCAGGATGACGACCGGCACGATCGCCGCGCGCAGCCGCGCCGGCCGGAATCGGGCCCAGTACGGCACCACGGCACCGGCCTGCTCGGCCATCGCGCTGGCGGCGAGTCCCGCCGCGGGACGCCCGCGATCGAGCGGCGACCGCATGGCCAGCGCCAGTGCCAGTCGCGCCCGCAGATCCGTCAGTGCCGCCCGGGCCGTGCGGAATGCCAGCCGCGCGCCCAGCGCATCGAGCATCGCCCGCATCGCGCCGAGTGCCAGCACGCCCGCCGCCAGATAACCGAGGGGGGCGGTGTCTCCGCCGATCACCCGCTGGACGGCCCAGGCCAGCAGTGCAGCCTGCGGGATCCAGAACAACGTTGCCAACGCCTGCAGCAGTCCGCCGGCATCACGCGGCGCCGACATATTCATCGGCGCACCTTCGACACGAATCGGTGCGCCATTCGGCCGATGCGGCATCGCAGGACGCCAGGCGGCCGGATGCCGGTCCGCGGTCCGGCCCCCTCGCCCGACGGCAGCCGCCGAACGCAGAACACCCCGGTGCATCGACTTCGAGAAGGATCATCGGTCATCACAGCGGCCGACAGATATCCGAAAACCCGGGGCGGGACAAGAATGCCGGTCACCGACCCCGACGCCGGAATCTGCGTCTGCGGACTGCCGCCGGCGTGAACGGCGACCGTTCCGCGCGGAACTGCGGGGTTGATTGATCCGTATCAACCCCGATCTCCGGTCGTGGGGTGTACGGTGCGATCGGCACCCGCCCGCAACCGATTGCCGACCGTTCGCCGAGAATCTCCGACCATGCCCGATGCCATCGTGATCCCCTGCCCGCACTGCAGCCAGTCGAACCGGCTGCCGGCACACCGTCGCGGCGAGCGCAGCCGTTGCGGCACATGCGGCGAACTGCTGTTCACCGCGCATCCCATCGCGTTGCAGAGCACCACGTTCGATCGCCAGGTCGGGTCGAACGATCTGCCGGTGCTCGTGGATTTCTGGGCCGACTGGTGCGGACCCTGCCGTGCGATGGCACCGGCGTTCGATGCTGCCGCCGCCGCGCTCGAACCGCGGGTGCGATTGGCAAAAGTCGACACGCAGGCGCAACCGGCGCTGGCCACGCGGTTCCACATCCAGGCGATCCCGACGTTGATCCTGTTCCGGGGCGGCCGCGAGATTGCCCGCCGCAGCGGTGCACTACCCGCTGCGGAGTTGCGGCGCTGGGTCGATCAGCACCTGCCGGCGATGTGACTGTTTCCCCGACCGGCGTGGCCGTCCGATGGCGGAAACGGCACGTCGGCGCAATTCGGAGCGACTTGTCGGCGTGATCCGCGACGCACGGGGAGAACGATGTTGTTGGCGAATTCTGGAAAGTTCATCCACGACATTGGCATTGCTGGCGGTCGGCACGGAAAACAGAATGTGTCGCACGGCCCCTCGCCAATCGGGGCTTCCGACTTCCAGGAGATCCTTCCATGTCTGCTCGAACTCTCACCGGCAAGGTCGCCGTCATCGCCGGCGGCGGCAAGAACCTGGGCGCGCTGATCGCCCACACATTGGTCGATGCCGGCGCTCGCGGCATCGCGGTCCACTACAACAGCGCGTCGTCGAAAGCCGATGCGGACGCCACCGTCGCCGCACTGAAGGCCAAGGGCGCCGATGCGTTCTCGATCCAGGGCGATCTCGCGACGGTCGACAACAACGTCCGGCTGTTCGATGAAACGCTGAACCGATTCGGCCGCGTCGACGTCGCGATCAACACCGCCGGCGTCGTGATCAAGAAGCCGATCCTGCAGGTCACCGAAGGCGACTACGACAAGAGCTTCGCCGCCAACTCGAAGGCGGCGTTCTTCTTCATCCAGCAGGCAGGCCGCACGATGGCCGATGGCGGCAGCATCGTGACGATCGTCAGCTCGCTGCTCGCCGCCTACACCGACAGCTACTCGATCTACCCCGGCAGCAAGGCACCGGTCGAACACTACACGCGGGCCGCATCGAAGGAATTCGGCGGCCGCGGCATCTCGGTCAATGCGATCGGTCCCGGCCCGATGGACACGCCGTTCTTCTACGGCCAGGAAACCGCGGAATCGTCGGCCTACAACAAGGCCGCTGCCGCCCTCGGCCAATACTCGAAGACCGGATTGACCGACATCGAAGACATCGCGCCGATCGTCCGGTTTCTGGTGACCGAAGGCTGGTGGATCACGGGCCAGACGATCTTCGCCAACGGCGGCTACACCACCCGCTGACCCGTACCGTCCCGACGATGCGTCCCGTCCGGGCCCATCGCCCCACGACAACCGCTATTCGAGGACAACGCGATGACCCCGCCCCCCGTTCCCTATCGTGCCTACGGTCAGCAGTTCATCGGCGGCGAATGGCGCCGCGGCCGGTCGAGCCGCACCCTACAGGATGTCGATCCATATACCGGCGAGATGCTGCTCGAGATGTCGGGCGCTTCGGTCGACGATGTGGATGACGCGTATGCGGCCGCAGCAGCTGCTCAGCCGGCGTGGGCACAGGCGCTGCCGAGGGAACGCGCTGAACTGCTGCTGCGTGCCGCGCGGGTATTCGAAGATCGCCATGACGAAATCATCGACTGGTTGACCCGCGAGGCCGGCGCGACACGATTCTGGTCGCAGCAGATCACACGTCATGCCGCCGTGTGCTGCAGCGAGGCAGCCGCCTATGCACAAGGTGCCGCCGGCGTGATCCTGCCATCCCTGATCCGCGATCAGGAAAGCCACGTCTACCGCAAGCCGGTCGGCATCGTGGCATTGGTCACATCATGGAATTCGCCGATCAATCTGACCGTCCGTGCACTCGCGCCGGCGCTGGCACTCGGCAACGCAGTCGTGCTGAAGCCGGCCAGCGAATCTCCGGTCAGCGGCGGCCTGATCCACGCCCGCATCTTCGAAGAGATCGGGCTGCCGAAGGGGTTGTTCAGCGTACTGGTCGGCGCGTCGGTCGAGATCGGCGATGCGCTGACCGGCCACGACCTTGCCGACTCGGTGTCGTTCACCGGGTCGACGCGCGTCGGTCGCGGCATCATTGCGCAGAACGCCGGCAATCGCGCCATGAAGCGGCTGGGACTGGAATTGGGCGGCAATGCGCCGGTTGTCGTTCTGGATGACGCCGATCTGGATCTCGCCTGCGATGCAATCGTGTTCGGCCGTTTCCTGCACCAAGGTCAGATCTGCATGAGCACGAACCGCGTGCTCGTCGATGCGAAAGTGCACGACGCCCTCGTGGACCGACTCGCGGCCCGCATCCGCGCGTTACCCTACGGCGATCCGCGCGACCCGAATACCGTCGTCGGTCCCTTGATGAGCGCCAAGGCCGTCGACGGGGTGGTCGCGAAAATCGAACGCGCCAAGGCCGACGGCGCCCGGATGATCGTCGGCGGCCCCCCGATCGGTAACGTCGTGCCGCCGCACCTGTTCGTGGACGTGCAACCCGATCACGCGCTGCCCAACGACGAGATCTTCGGACCGGTGCTGCCCGTGATCCGCGTGGACGACGAAGCGGCGGCGCTGCGCCTCGCCAACGCGACCGAATACGGCCTCGCCAGCGCCGTCTTCACCGCGGACCCGACCCGGGGTCAACGTTTCGCGCACGGCATCCGGGCCGGCATGACGAGCATCAACGACCAGACGGTGCTGACCGACATCTATGGTCCGTTCGGCGGAGAAAAGAACTCCGGCCTGGGTCACTTCAACGGCGAATGGATCATCGAGGAGTTCACGCGGCCCCACTGGATCACGCGCCAGACATCTCCGCGCACCTACCCGTTCTGAACGACCGATCGACCCGTCACGATCTTCGGGCAATCGCCGGCGCCGCCATGACCGTCAACGACAGATCGTCGCCGCCGTCCGGAAATCGCGAGTCGATGTAGCGGGCAATCCAGCCATGGACGAGTGCTTCCACGTCGTCGGTACTGGCGTGCCGATCGGGCAGCGTGTCGTACGGCAACGCAACGACACGTCCACCGTGGCGAACCGTTCCCTCGATTGCCCACTGCCCGAAGGACTGGTGGACATCGATGACGTACGTGTATTCGATATCGCTCGAGCCGACGTAGATGCCGCTGATTCTCATGGTGTTCCCCTTCCGAGACGCTGCTGTTCGCCGCAGGATCGACGCTCGATCAGCAGCGATGCAGCGCATCGTTGATCTGCCGGACTGACGACTCAGAGTGGCGGTGGAGGCCTACAGTTCCGACGGATCGCCATCGAATTCGCCGTTTGTCCGATTCCCGAATGGCATGGATCTCGACCGAAATCAGATTCGCGTTCGAAGGACCTTGATTCATCAATACGAATCTCCGGTGCGGCGATACATTTTTCAATAGCGATCGCTGCCGGGCGGGACCGATCCCGCCGGGACGGGGCGCTTGAAAACGTCGCCGATCGGGAACATTGGTCCCCGTTCATGGCGAGGGATGGGCGCCGCGGCATGCCGATTGCTGGCAGGCTCCGCCGGGCCACGGCGACCGGCGATCTGTCATGCTGGCCGCACACCCGGAACCGGAACCAACCTTCCACGGTCCCTTCATCGGCCGCGGGGACGGTACTGCCCGCGTCGCCGCCCCAAAACACCGGAGACCTGCCCGCACCATGAATGACCAGACCCCGATCCAGGCCATCTGGCCCGGACATCCCTATCCGCGTGGCGCCACCTGGGACGGCCAAGGCGTGAATTTCGCGCTGTTTTCACAGCACGCCGACAAGGTCGAGCTCTGCATCTTCGACGAAACCGGCCGCCACGAGCGTCAGCGCATCGTCATGCCGGAGCGTACCGACGACATCTGGCACTGCTACCTGCCGGAAGCACGCCCGGGCCTCGCCTACGGGTATCGGGTTCACGGACCCTACAAGCCGGAAGATGGCCATCGGTTCAATCCGAACAAGCTGCTGGTCGATCCGTACGCCAAGGATCTCGTCGGGCAGCTCCGGTGGAGCGATGCGCTGTACGGCTACACGATCGGTGCCAAACGGGAGGATCTTTCGTTCGATCGGCGCGACAGCGCCGCGTTCGTGCCGAAGGGACGCGTGCTGGAACCGGCGTTCACGTGGGGCGACGACCGACGCCCGTCGATCCCGTGGAAGGACATGATCATCTACGAGCTGCACGTGCGCGGCTTCACGATGACCCATCCCGATGTGCCGGAACA
>JAHCKV010000189.1 GCA_026125595.1 Burkholderiales bacterium
GCATCCAGGGGCACATCGCGTATCCCCATCTGGCGCTCAATCCGATCCACCGCGCAATGCCGGCGCTGGCCGAGCTGGCCGCGATCCAGTGGGACGAAGGCGATGCGTATTTCCAACCCACCAGCTTCCAGATCTCGAACATCCACGCCGGCACCGGCGCCAACAACGTGATCCCCGGTGAACTGCAGGTGCTGTTCAATTTCCGGTTTTCCCCCGCGTGCAGCGTCGAGCAGTTGAAGGCCGGCGTGCAGAACGTGCTCGAGCGCCACGTGCTCGACTGTCATATCGACTGGCATCTGTCGGGACTGCCGTTCATCACACCGCGGGGCCGCCTGGTTTCGGCCGTGAGCCGTGCCATCGAGGTCGAGACCGGACGCTCCCCGGAGTTGTCGACCACCGGCGGCACGTCGGATGGCCGGTTCATCGCCCGCCATTGTCCGGAGGTGGTGGAACTCGGCCCCGTCAACGCCTCGATCCATCAGATCGACGAACACATCCGGGTCGACGACATCGAAGCGCTGTCGCGCATCTACCGACGCACGCTCGAACACCTGTTGCTGCCGACATGACCACGACCTGGGACGAAGCCGCCGCCGAACTGCGAACCATCGGGGATCTGCTGCGCTTTGCCGTGAGTCGGTTCGGTCAGGGCAAGCTCGTGTTCGGCCACGGATTCGCCGATGCCCGGACCGAGGCAGCCTATCTGCTCGCGTGGGCCCTGCAACTACCCCACGAGAGTTTCGACCAGTACCTCGACGCCGTTTTGACGCGCACGGAACGCGACACGTTGCTGACGTTGCTGCAGCGACGGGTCGACGATCGCGTGCCGGCCGCCTATCTCACCGGCGAAGCATGGCTCGGCGATCACCGGTTCCGCTCCGATCCACGGGCGCTGATTCCGCGATCGTTCATCGCGGAGTTGTTCGACGGCATGCTGACGCCGTGGGTGTCGTCAGCCGAGCGCGTCGAACGCACGCTCGATCTGTGTACCGGATCGGGTTGTCTCGCGATCCTGCTCGCGGATGCGTATCCCAACGCCCATGTCGATGCGGTCGATCTGTCGCCCGATGCGCTGGCCCTCGCTGCCGACAACGTTCACGACTACGGTCTCGAATCCCGCATCGATTTGCTGCAGTCGGACCTGTTCACCGCCATCGACGATCGGCGCTACCAGCTGATCGTGTCGAATCCGCCCTATGTGGATGGCGAAGCGATGGCAGCGCTGCCGCCCGAGTATCGGCATGAGCCGGCGCTGGGCCTCGCCGCCGGCCATGACGGGCTCGATCTGGTGCGCCGAATTCTCGCGCGAGCCCGCAAGCATCTGGACCCCGGCGGCGTATTGCTGGTGGAGGTCGGCCACAACCGGGACGCGCTGGAAGCCGCCTTCCCCGATCTGAATCTCACGTGGCTCGATACATCGTCGGCCGCGGATCCGGTATTCCTGGTCACCCGAGAGGATTTGCCCCGCGCCGGTCAATGACGCGCCGTTCCGTCGCAGCCGCCCGGGTGGTGCGACGAACGCGATCAACGACGCACTCAGGCGCGCCGCCTGCGCACGGCGCAGACGAAACCACCAGGAGGCACTACTTCGGCGTGCGTCGACCGCCCGTCGGCGGCTTTCTGCGCGCGCCGGACGTCGGCTTGGCCGATGCAGGCCCCCGGCGATTCGCACCGCCGGGACCACGTCGTGATGGCGGCTTGTCGTCGCCGCGGGGCCGACGCGTTGGCGCAGCAGTCGCTGCTGCCTCCGCCTGGGCGGCATCCGCTGCCGCCACGGCGGAAGTGCCGGTCGCGAGCCATTCCAGAACCCGACGGGTCTGCGCCTCGGTGAGTTCCAGGTGCTGGCTGCGCTTCAGATGCGGCGGCAGGTTGACGATCCCGAAGCGCACGCGCATCAGGCGGCTTACCTGCAGCCCCATGTGTTCGAACATGCGCCGCACGAGCCGGTTGCGGCCTTCCCGGACGATCACGCGGTACCAGTGATTGCGGCCGTTGCCACCCTGGGTTTCGATGATTTCGAAATGCGCCTCGCCATCGGTCAGTTCGACGCCCTTCGTCATTTCGTGCATCTGGGCTTCGGACAGCTCACCCATCACCCGCACGGCATATTCCCGCTCCACCTCGAACCGCGGATGCGCGAGGCGGTTGGCCAACTCACCGGACGTGGTGAAGATCAGCAGCCCGCACGTGTTGTAGTCGAGCCGGCCGATCGCGAGCCACTTGCCGCTGCGGATCGCCGGCAGCTTCTCGAACACGCTGGCTCGCCCTTCGGGATCGTCGCGCGACACGATCTCGCCTTCGGGCTTGTGGTAGATGATCACGCGCGGCAGCTTGGCCGACAGCTTGAACCGGATCTGCCGCCGCCCCACCTTCACGACGTCGTCCGGATTGACCCGGGTGCCGATGGTCGCGACCTCGCCATTGACCAGAACCTTGCCGGCGAGAATCAGCTCTTCCATCTCGCGCCGCGAGCCGAGCCCGGCTTGCGCCAGCACCTTCTGCAGCTTCTGCGAACGATCATCGGATGCAGCCGCCGCGGCAGGCGCGTCCCCGGATTTCGGCGCAGGCGATGTTCGCACCGGCCCGCGTCGGTGCGACGGCGCGACGGGCGGGATGGCGCGAGGTTCCCGTTCCGGACGTGCACCGCGCGCGGGCCGTGATTCCCGCGTCGATCGGGATTCGCGCGACGCGCGTGCACCGTCACGCGAAGTACGGCCGGTGTCGGCCGCCGATGGACGACGTTTGCGTTGCTCTGCCATGACTCAGCCCACCATCCGTCGTTCGAGTACCGCTTGCGCGAGTGTGCCGCTGTCCACGTGCTCCAGCTCGCCGCCCACGGGCAATCCCCGGGCGATCCGGCTGACCTGCAGTCCACGGCTGCGCAGCATCTCGCCGATGTAGTGCGCCGTGGCTTCCCCCTCGACCGTGAAATTGGTCGCCAGGATCACTTCGCGCACCGTGTCGTCGGTGGCGCGCCGCATCAGCCGATCGAGATGCAACTCGCGCGGGCCGATGCCGTCGAGCGGCGACCGCCGACCGAGCCGCACGAAATACAGGCCCTGATAGGCCTGGGCTTGTTCCATCCGCAGTTGATCTGGTAGGCGTCGCGACGACTCTGCAGCACCGATGCATCGCGCCGTGGCGAAGACCGCACAGCTCGCGCCGCGGCGTTTGCCAGCTGAACAGTGTTCGCGGCGCTCGCAATGGCGGACCCGCTGCAGCGCGGCAGCCAGCGCATCACCCAGCCGCAGAGGCACCGTCGCGATCCGGTGCGCGGGTGGTAGGGCATCGCGCGGATTTCGGTCCGACGCCGGGTGGCACCGCACTGGCGCGTGGATAAACGACTGCAGCGCAGACGGCGTTTCAAAACGGCAGCAGGGCGGGCGAAAGCAACGCCGTACTGCCCGTGACCTTTGCCCATGCGGTTCCCTGCGTCGTCGCCTCAGGCGCGCCGGACGGCGTCGTTCGGCGGCCGCCACGAGGTCGCGAGCATGTCGCGGTCATCGGCCAGCAGGCTCGGGTCGATGCTGACACGCTTCACGTCATAGCGACCGGTCATCGACTTTCACAGAGCCCGGCTGTTCCGCGCTTCGACTGATCAGCGCGGTTCACCTCTGCGCCTTCAGCTGCATGTTCTCCTGCATCTGCTGCTATAGCTGCGGCAATCCACCGAGCTGTGCCTTCATCATCGATCTCTCCAGAAACGTCAATCCACCGGCCGGATGGAACCGTCCACCACGCGCGCGTCGAAATTTTCCACCAGGTCGCGCACGAACGGGTCCTGTTCGATCGCTTCGGTCGCCTGGACCTGCCGGGTTTCGCGATCCCGGACTTCCTTGGCGGCGAGCGTATCGCCGACCGCATCGCCCACCGCGATTTCGATACGCAACGGGCCGAAGCGTTCCTCGACGGCGGTGCGCAACTTCTCCCGGTAGGCCGGTTCCACCAGATGCTTGTGCGCCTCCGGCACGCGCAACTGCAGCCGGTCGCCATCGAAACGCTCGAACGCGCAATGCTGGGCCAGCATCCGCGCCATGCCACCGAGTTTCAGTTGCGCGACGGTTTCCGGCCAGCTCGTCGCGTCGAAGTGCGCCGGTTCGCGGGCCGTCACGCGGGCGGATGCCGCCGCGGACGTGTTCGGCACCGGGGAAACCACCGGCGGCGTCTCGCGGATCGCGGCACGGGCGGCGGCCGCAGGCGCCGTCGCAGGCCCGGAAGCGCGCGACGGCGGCGCGACGGCCGCGGACCGCGATGGCGATGCCGGCACCGCCGACCGTGGAGTGCCCTCCGCTTCGGCCATCCGGAACGCCATCATGCGCAGCAGCGTCATGCTGAAGCCGGCATATTCATCGGGCGCCAACGGCAGATCGGCGCGACCACGCAGCGCGATCTGATAGAACAGCTGGACATCTTCAGGCGTCAGCGCGGCGGCCAATCGCCGCAGCGCTTCGTGATCCGGATCGTCTTCGGCGACGGATTCCGGCACGGCCTGCAGCACGGCGATCCGGTGCAGCAGACCGGCGAGGTCGGCCAGCGCACTCTCGAACGACAACCCGCGGGCTTCGAGTGCATCGGCCTGGCCGGTGACCGCCGCACCGTCGCGGTTCAGCACCGCGTCGAGCAGCGCATACAGGTAACCGCGATCCACCGCGCCGAGCATCGTGCGCACGGACTCTTCCTGCACGCGTCCGTCGCCGAACGCGATGGCCTGATCCAGCAGGCTCAGGCTGTCGCGCATGCTGCCGGCTGCGGCGCGGGCGATGAGTTCCAGCGCGGCGGTCTCGGCAGTGATCTGCTCCTGCCCGAGCACACGCGCGAGCTGATCGCGAATCACCGGTGGTGGAATCTGCTTCAGCGCGAACTGCAGGCAACGGGACAGCACGGTCACCGGGATCTTCTGCGGATCGGTCGTCGCCAGGATGAACTTCACGTGTCCCGGCGGTTCTTCCAGCGTCTTCAGCATGGCGTTGAACGCACCGCGGGACAGCATGTGCACTTCGTCGATCAGATAGACCTTGTAACGGCCAGCCGTCGGTGCATAGAGCGCGTTTTCCAGCAGCTCGCGCATGTTGTCGACGCCGGTGTTGGACGCCGCGTCGATCTCGATCAGATCGACGAAGCGACCGCCGTCGATCTCGCGGCACGCGGCGCAGACGCCGCAGGGTGTCGCGGTGACGCCGGTCTCGCAATTGAGCGCCTTGGCGATGATGCGCGCCAGCGTCGTCTTGCCGACGCCTCGGGTGCCGGTCAGCAGATAGGCGTGGTGCAGCCGGTTGCGTTCGAGCGCGTTCGTGAACGCACGGACCACGTGGTCCTGCCCGACCACTTCGGTGAAGGTACGGGGCCGGTACTTCCGGGCCAGCGCGAGTGTCATCGAGGGCTCCGCTCCGGGCGGCCCGCCGGGTCGATGATCGCGGTCAGCCCTGCACTTCTCAACCCGTCACTCCTTCACTGCAATGGGTGGCGAGCCTTACCCCCGGCACTTGCAGAGAATGGCTGTGGCTGCTTCCTTCCGGACCTGACCAGGTTCACCACCATGCAATGCGGGGAGGCCCGCCATTGAACGTCGATCACGCCGGCCGTTCAGGCCACCGCGACTGGAATTTTGCCGATCCGCGCCTGCCACTCGCGCGGGCCGGTCTGGTGCACGGATGTCCCGGCGGAATCCACCGCCACGGTCACCGGCATGTCCTTCACTTCGAATTCGTAGATCGCCTCCATGCCCAAGTCGGCGAACGCGATCGTACAGGAGGCCTTGATGGCCTTCGACACCAGATACGCGGCGCCGCCCACGGCCATCAGGTAGACGGCCTTGTGATCACGGATCGCATCGATGGCCGTCGGTCCCCGCTCGGCCTTGCCGACCATGCCCAGAAGACCGGTCTTCTCGAGCATCGTCCGCGTGAACTTGTCCATGCGCGTGGCCGTCGTCGGCCCCGCCGGTCCCACCACTTCGTCGCGCACCGGATCGACGGGTCCGACGTAGTAGATGAACCGGTTCGTGAAGTCCACCGGCAGTTGCTCGCCCTTCGCCAGCATGTCGACCATGCGCTTGTGTGCCGCGTCCCGACCGGTCAGCAGCTTGCCGTTCAGCAGCAGCACATCGCCCGGCTTCCAGCTCGCCACTTCTTCCTTCGTGACCTTGTCGAGATCGACCCGCTTGCCCTTGGAAGTGTCGTAGGTCAACCGCGGCCAGTCGTCCAGCGATGGCGGCTCGAGCTTCGCCGGACCCGAGCCGTCGAGCACGAAATGCACGTGTCGCGTGGCCGCACAATTGGGAATCATCGCCACCGGCAGGCTGGCGGCATGGGTCGGGTAGTCGCGGATCTTCACGTCCAGCACGGTGGTGAGGCCGCCGAGTCCCTGCGCACCGATGCCCAGCGCGTTGACCTTCTCGTACAGCTCGACCCGCAGTTCCTCGACGCGGGTCTTCGGACCGCGCGCGATGAGCTCCTGCATGTCGATGGGTTCCATCAGCGATTCCTTGGCCAGCAGCATCGCCTTCTCGGCCGTGCCGCCGACGCCGATGCCGAGGATGCCGGGCGGACACCAGCCGGCCCCCATGGTCGGCACGGT
>JAHCKV010000019.1 GCA_026125595.1 Burkholderiales bacterium
CGGAGCACGGAGGATGAAGCCGCTCGCGCTGCTCGTCCTCGCCGTAGCCGTCGCGGCGTATGCAGGCTTTGCCGAACCGCGGGGCAGCGCGGTCGGCAACGCGCCGGCCGCCGTATGCGATCGCGCGGCGAGCGACGGCGATGCGGTCATCCGCCAGGCGTTCGATAGCCGGCTTGGCAATCTGCCGGTCACCGGTTCCGGCACCGTGACCCGGCTGCTGCCGGACGACAATGCGGGCAGTCGGCATCAGCGATTCATCGTGACGCTCGCATCGGGCCAGACCATCCTGATCGCCCACAACATCGATCTCGCGCCGCGCATCGAGGCGTTGCAGCCGGGGGATCCGATCGCGTTCGCCGGCGTGTATGAGTGGAACAGCAAGGGTGGCGTCGTGCACTGGACGCACCATGATCCCGCAGGCGTGCGTACCGGCGGGTGGTTGCGGCACCGAAACAGGACATATCGGTAACTTCCTGGTGCACCTGTGCGCGCGCGCGCCGTGACGCGGCGACCGATGCGTGCAGCGGTGACTGCTATGCAGCGACCCGTTGTACGCTCGAACCGGGCGACGCACGGCGTTCGCAGTCACGCGGATCTTGTCGATGTGGGGCTGCACGCGCAGTGGTCGCCGGTGCCGTTCCATCCCCCGACATTGGAGAGAATCATGACGTCGATCACCGGCATTGCCGCGAAATTCTTCGAGGCGTGCGAAACCGGAAAAGGCTGGGAAGCCTGCAAGGCCTATTGCAAACCCGACGCGACTTTCTCGGCGCAGTCCGAGCCGCTCGCCGGCATCACGAGTCTGCAGGACTACACCGAATGGATGAAAGGGCTGCTCACTTTCATTCCCGATGGCCGCTACGAACTGAAGGCATTCGGCACGGATGAAGCGCGCAACAGCGTGTCGGCCTACGGCATCTTCTCCGGCACCCACACCGGTGACGGCGGCCCTTGCCCGCCGACCGGCAAGAGTGTGCGGTCCGACTACGTCTACGTGATGGAGTTCGACGGCGACAAGATCCGGCACATGACCAAGATCTGGCACTCCTGGCTCGCGATGAAGGAGCTGGGCTGGGTTTGATCCGGACGGGGTCCGCCTAAGCCGGTTCGGCTTCGGTCGACACGCGGTTGCGACCCCTGCGCTTGGCCTGATACATGGCCTGGTCGGCGTGGGCGAGCAGCTTGTCGAGCGAAGGCGAACCGGTGCCGCTGGCGGCCACGCCGATGCTGACGGTCGGACGAATCGTGGCACCCGCGGTTGCCGGAATCGACAGGTCTTCCACCATCAGTCGCAGACGTTCGGCGATGCCGGCGGCGTCCGGCAACTGCGTGCCCGGCAGCAGCACGGCGAATTCCTGCGCCGCCGAAGCGCGCTAACAGCTCGTGCTCACGCAGGCAGGCCATGCAGGCCTGCGCGACCGCCTGCAGCACTGCATCTCCCGCCGCGTGGCCGTGCCGGTCGTTCACGGTCTTGAAGTGGTCCACGTCGAGCAGCAACACCGACAGATCCTGTCCGGCGATGCGGGTTCGTTCGAGCGCGCTCTCGCCGACGCGGAAGAAGTGCCGCCGGTTGTAGGCGCGGGTGAGCGGGTCCGTGACGGCCATGCGCATCGCGATGCGGCGCGCGGCCTCGGCTTCGAAGATCAACTGGACCAGCAGCCACGCAACGGGCGGTGCGACGATCAACGGAACGGCCGTCGCGAACGCCAGCATCATGAGCTTGGTGCCTTCCGGCGGCGGCAGCACCTCGTTCATCGCCGCGACGATCGCCAGCGAGCCCAGTGCCGCCGCGACGGCCGCCAACGCCGTCGACCGGAACGCGCCGAGCCGCAGCACCCAGCCGCGCACGCGGTGCACGAGCCAGCGCCGTGGCATCGGCAATTCATCGAGCGGATCCTCGACCGGCACCGATGGCAGCACCAGCCGATCGGGGGGCGGATTCGAGCGCGACACGGGGCGGGTCATGGTGCGGCACCTTGCGCGAAACACGCGGCGGGACAGCACGCCGCGCGGCAACGTGCGGCCGGCAGCCGATGCGATGCGTTCTGGACGAGTACCCGAACGAACGCCGGTTCGAAGGCGGGGGTGAGACGCGCCGCACCGGCGGCGCGTCTCAGGCCATCAGAAGCAGCAGCCGAACGCTTCCATCAGGCAGCAGGCGAGATCGCCACAGCAGTTGCCGGCGGCGTACGCCAGCGCCGAGGCCGAAGCGAGCAGGGCGGCGACCGCCGCTCTCCAACCAATGCGTTTCATCATGACTCCCCCGTGATCGATTGGAACCTGCCGGAACTGTAGTACGCACCGGGCGATTCGTCACGCTGACGCCGGCCCGCACGCCAATTCTTGCGATACTGGGCCTTGCGATACGGGGCCCGACGCCGTCTGGCGCCTTGCTACGGGAGATAGCTCTTGCAACGCTCGCATGGACTGCTGGGGATGGCGATCGCGACCGTCGCGCTGCTGGCGTGGTCGGGGTATCGCCCCTTCGACCGGGCCACCTGGTGGCTGGAAGTGCTGCCGGTGATGATCGCACTGCCGATCCTGGGGTGGACCTATCGACGCTTCCCGCTGACGACGCTGCTGTACATCGGCATCTTCGTGCACGGCATGGTGCTGATGCTGGGTGGTGCCTATACCTACGCGCGCGTGCCGCTGGGGTTCTGGATGGCGGAACTCTTCGACTCGACCCGCAATCCCTACGACAAGATCGGTCATTTCGCGCAGGGCTTCGTGCCGGCATTGGTCGCGCGCGAGATCCTGATCCGGGGGGCGTTCGTGCGGGGTCGCAAGATGCTGGCGTTCGTCGTCCTCTGCATCGTGCTGGCCATCAGTGCGAGCTACGAACTGATCGAGTGGGCGGTGGCGATCGCCATCGGGCAAGGAGCGGACGAGTTTCTCGGCACCCAGGGAGATCCGTGGGACACGCAATCGGACATGTTTCTCGCGCTGATCGGCGCCGTCACCGCGCTGCTGCTGTTGTCCGGGATTCACGATCGGCAGATCCGCCGGCTCCCGACATCCCGCAACCCGACCGGGGGGCGGTGACGCGATGAACCCGGACCGCGACACGCTCGTCGCCGCGTTCCATGCACTGGCGGATGACGAGCTGATCCGCCGCGTCGAATCCGGCACGCTGACGGAACTGGCGCAGTCGGTCGCGCAGAGCGAACTGCGGTCCCGCGGCTTGTCGGCGCATCAACCGAGCGCGACCGCGCCGGTCGAATCGTCCGAGCCCTACCACGGTGATCTCGTGATCGTGGCGAAGCGGCTGATGCCGACCGAAGCACACTTGCTGAGCTCGTGTCTGCAGGCGGCGGGCATTCCCGCGGAAACGGGCGACACGCACTTCGTGCAGGCGTATTCGCTGCTGGCGATCGCGGTAGGCGGTGCCAGTGTCCGGGTGCCGGCCGCTTTCGCGGCCGAGGCGCGGGAGGTGATTGCGGCGTACCAGCGCGGCGAATTCCGGCTGGACGAAGACTTCGATACCGAAGACCCCGCCGCGTGACGGGTCAGAACGCCAGCGAGTACACCTCGTCGCTGGCGAGCGAGACTTCGGAATCGATGAATTCCGCCATCCACGAATGCACGATCATTTCGATGTTTTCAGGGCCGGCTTCGGCGCGGTCCAGCGTCGTGTACGGAATGGCGATCACCCGACCTTCCGCCTTGACGGCGGCGGCGACGATCCAGCGATCGATCGGCGCTTCGACGTCGACGTCGTAGGTGAACGTGGTGTTGCAGTCTGCAAGGTACCGGCCTTGAATGTGCATGATCGCCCTCGCTGAAAGATGATCGATCCAACAGATGTTCGACCACCGAAGCATAGGATGGTGCCGAACGGCCCATCTGTAGGTGATGAAATGCGGGCGGTGCCGGTGTTTGGACTACATCGGGTGTCCGGCCCAGGCGACGCCTATCGCCGAGGCGCCGGGTGCCGGGGGCGTGGCGCGGCAGGTCGCGCCTGGCCGGGGTGCTCGATCCAATAGCCGGCTCCGGAAACCTGTCCGAGTGTGTCGACCAGGAACGGCATGGTCGCGGCGATCTGCTCCCGCAGCGTCCACGGCGGGTTGATCACGAACATGCTGGTGCCGAGCATGCCGAAGCCGCCGTCGGCCGGTTCGGCCACCTGCAGCTTGACGTGCAGCCAGTCGTCGGCCGGCAGCCGCTTCAACCGGTCGATCAACTGGGCCGGCTCGCTGCGTGTGAGCATCGGGATCCACACCATGAACATGCCCTGGGCGAATCGCTTCAGGCCGTCCTGCACGGCGGCGTGGACTTTCGCGTAGTCGGTCTTGATCTCGTACGACGGATCGATGAACACCAGCGCCCGTCGGGGTGGCGGCGGCAGCAACGCCTTGATCGTGGCGAATCCGTCGACGTTCTCGACCTTGGCCCGGCGGTCGCCCGAGAAATTCGCGAGCAGGATCTCGAAGTCGGTCGGATGCAGCTCGAACAGGCGCTGCCGGTCATCGGCGCGGATCAGCGCGCGGACGATCTCGGGTGACCCGGGATAGCGCCGCAGCCGGCCGTCGTCGGCATTGAACGCGCGCACGATGCCGAGATAGTCGTCGACCAGCGGCGGCAGCTTCCGATCGACGGACCACAGCCTGCCGATGCCGTCCTGGAACTCGTCGTGCTGGGTCGCGTACTTCGAATCGAGCGCGTAACCGCCGGCGCCGGCGTGGGTGTCGATGACCCAATACGGCTTGTCCTTCTGGTTGAGGTGGCGCAACGCGGCCACCAGCACCACGTGCTTGAGCACGTCGGCGTGGTTGCCTGCATGGAAGGCATGCCGGTAGGCGAGCATCGGTGCGCGGCGGCGGTTCGCGAAGGAAGAAGCGCCGGAAGATACCCGAATCGATGGTCCGGCGCCGATGCGGCGTGCCCGGGTCGGCGGAAGGCGCGCCGGTGCGTTCGGTTGCCCGTCGCGGAACCCTGGGGGAGCGGAGCGTCGCGTTACCGCCGATCCTGCCGGATGTACGGCAGCCCGAGACTGGCGGGTTCCGCGGTCGCGCCGACGCGGGACACGCCCGCGGCGATCAGCACGGCGATGGTCAGCGCGTACGGCAGCATCGCGCCGAGATACACCGGCATGTCGACGCCCACGGCCTGCAGTCGCGGCAGCAGCGCTTCGACGCCGCCGAACAGCGCCGCTCCAAGAACCGCGCGCAGCGGCTGCCACCGCGCGAAGATCACCAGCGACAACGCGATCCAGCCGCGGCCGGCCACCATGCCTTCGACCCACACGCTGCTGCCGGCGACGGACAGATAGGCGCCACCGAGGCCGCACAGCGCACCACACAGCGCGACCGCGACGAGCTGATGCAACTGCACGTCGACGCCGGCGACATCGGCCGTGGCCGGATCTTCGCCGACCGCGCGCAGCCGCAGCCCGAAACGCGTGTGGAACACCGCCCACCAACTGGCCACCGTCACTGCCAGCGCCAGGTAGACCAGCGGATCCTGGCCGAACAGCAGCGGGCCGATCCACGGGATCGTGCCGAGCATGCCGGGGTCGAACGGCGCGACGCCCTCGAACGTCTGGTGCACGTATTCGCGCCCGACGACACCGGTGATGCCGAGTCCGGCGGCCACCGTCGCGAGGCCGGCGAGGATCTGATCGGCGCGGAACACCACCGCGACGATGCCGAACAGCAACGCGAGGGCGGCACCGGCGAGCACGCCCAGCGCGATACCCCATCCCGGCTGCCCGGTCGTGAGCGTGACCGCGGCCGCGGCCAGCGCGCCGACGGCCATGTAGCCTTCGGCGGCGAGGCTGACGACACCCGCACGCTCGGCGATGATCAGGCCGACGCTCGCGAGCAGCAGCGGTGTCGCGAACGTCGGCAGCGTCGCGAGCCAACTGGTGACGAAGGCTTCCATCAGGCGGTGACCCCGCGCACACGGTCGATGCGATACGCGGCGAAGAACTGCGCGACCAGCAGGCTCAGCAGCACGACGCTCTGGATCAGCACGACAATGCCGTCGGACAGCGCGTAGAACACCTTCAGCGTGTTGCCCGCGTTGTAGATGCCGGCGACGGCGAACGCGGCGACCAGCACGCCGGCCGGCTTGAACCGCGCGACGAACGCGATGACGATGCCGCTGAACGTGGCGTTCATGCCGATGAACTGCGTCAACCGATGCTCGGTGCCGGCGACGATCACGCCGCCGGCCAGTCCGGACAGCGCTCCTGACAACAGCACCATCGCAATGGTGGTGGCGGCGACCGGCAATCCGGCGGCACGGGCCGCGAGCGGATTGAGACCGATCGCGGTGGCCTGGAAGCCGAGTCGTGTGCGATCGACCAGGATCGCCGTGAACACCACGGCGGCGACGGCCAGGATCAATCCGGTGTGCACATTGCCGAAGCCCAGCAGTCCCAGTTGCTCGACTGGATCGAACGGCGGCGACACGGGGAAGCTGTTGGCCGGATCGCGCCAGCCGCCGAACAGCAGGTGCTGCAACAACAGGAACGCGATGCTGGACAGCAGCAGGCTCACCACCATCTCACTGACGCGAAGCCGCAGCCGCAGCACCAGCGGGATCGCGATCCAGAGCGCCCCGGACGCGGCGGCGGCCAGCAGCATCAACGGCAGACGCAGGGGTGCAGCGCCGATGTCGTGGATCGCGCAACCGGCGGCGCCGATGGCGCCGAGCCACAGCTGTCCTTCCATGCCGATGTTCCAGAAGCGGATGCGCATCGCGATGGCCGACGACAACCCGACCAGCACCAGCGGGATCGCCAACGTGACGGTCTGCGCCAGGCCACCGGGGTCGACGAAGACCTGCGTGAACAGATCGTCGACCATCGAATCGGGCGGCACGCCGGCGATCAGCAGCAGCACTGCACTCAGCCCCAGGCCGGCCGCGAGCCCGCCCGCGTAGCTGCCGAAGGTCAGCCGGCGCGACGGATGCTGTCGCCGCTGCAACGTGAGGCCGTCGAGCATGGTCAGTCCAGCATCAGCGCGCCGACGTCCCGGGCCGAACTGCCGGCGGTGCATTCACCGACGATGCGGCCGCGGCTCATCACTGCAATGCGATCCGACAGCGCGAGCACTTCTTCGAGATCTTCACTGATCAGCAGGCACGCGGCGCCGCCATCGACGGCACGGCGGATCAACTGCTGCACGAACGCGCAGGCTTTCACGTCGAGGCCGCGGGTCGGCGAGTGGGCCACCAGGACGGCGACGCCGTCGGCGAGTTCGCGGGCGAGCAACAGCTTCTGCGCATTGCCGCCGGACAACAATCGTGTCTTGCGCGTCGGTGTCGCACCGGCGATCCCGTGGTCGGCAATGGCTTCGGCGGCATCCTGCCGCATGCGACCGCGCTGTAGCCACGCGACGCCGTAGCGCCCGCGTGCCACCCGCGTCAGCGCGAGATTGTCGGCGACGTCCAGATCGCCGATGAGGCCGCTGGCCATGCGATCGGACGGAATGACGCGCAGGCCGAGCGCGCGGCGGGCGGCCACGCCGCCGGGCAGCACCGTCGTGCCGTCGATGGATACGCTGCCGCGCGTGACCGCCGCGAGGCCTGTCACGGCGTCGGCGAGTTGCTGCTGCCCGTTGCCGCCGATGCCGGCCACGCCCAGGATCTCGCCGGCGCGCACGCGCAGGCTCACGCCGTCGATGCCGACACCACCGTCCGGCCGCGCCACCGTGAGGTCGGTGGCGATCAGGCGATCCGGTCCCGGCGCGGATACCACGGCGCGGCGTTCCGGCGGCGTGATCTCCCCCACCATCCGGCGGGCGAGATCGTCGGCGTTCAACCCTTTCGCATCGAGGCTCGCCGACACAGTCTTGCCCTGTCGCATGATCGTGACGCGGTCGCTGTGCCCGGCCACTTCGCGCAGCTTGTGCGTGATCAGAACGACGCTGCGGCCGGCGTCGGCGAGCCGGCGGATCGCGGCCAGCAGCGACGTGGCTTCGCGGTCCGTCAGTACGGCAGTCGGCTCGTCGAGCACGACGATGCGCGCACCGAGCAGCAGCACGCGGCAGATCTCCACGCGCTGACGCTCCGCGACCGACAGATCGGCGATGCGCGCCGTCGGGTCCACCGCGAAGCCCAGTTCCGCCGATGTCACGGCCAGCGCCGCGGCGGCTTCGGACGCGCGGCGCAAACCGATCTGTCCATCCGCGGCGAGCAGGATGTTCTCCGTCACCGTGAACCGATCCACGAGCCGGAAATGCTGGTGGACCATGCCGATGCCGGCAGCCCGTGCATCGCGCGGACCGCGGATCGCGGCGCGCGCACCGCCCACGTGAATGTCGCCGGTGTCGGCGGTGTACACGCCGGTCAGGATGTTCATCAGCGTGGACTTGCCGGCGCCATTCTCGCCGAGCAGCGCATGGACTTCGCCGGCGGCAACTTCGAGACCGGCGTGATCCAGCACCAGCCGGTCGTCGAAGCGCTTGCAGATCCCACGCATCGACAGCACGGGCGCCGCCACGCCCGCGCGGTCGATCATTTCGTCGCCGGCATGCTGCCGATCGAACCCTTCACCAGATAATCCATGCTCCACAGGGCTTCGTCGGTGATCGACGCGCCGGCCGCGACGGCCGTGCTGCCGTCCTGCTTCAGCACCGGGCCGTCGAACGGCGTCAGCTTGCCGGCGATGATCTTCGCCTTCGCGTCTTCGATCTTCGCTTTCACCGGCGCCGGCACCTTGGCGCTGAGCGGCGTCAACTCGACGACGCCATCCGCCATGCCGGGAAACGCGCCGTACTCCGACGGCGTCCACGTACCGGCGATGATCTTGCGGATCGTCGGCACCAGGTGCTTTTCCCAGCGGAACACCACCGACGTCACGTGGCCCTTCGGCGCGTGCCTGGCCATGTCGAGCTGGAAGCCGACCGACGCCTTGCCGGCCTTCTCGGCGGCGGTGAAGGGGCCGGCGGACGACAGATCATTGCCGATCACGTCTGCACCCTGATCGAGCATCGCCTTCGCGACCTGGCCTTCCTTGACCGGATCCCACCACGAATTCGTGTAGATGACGATGGCCTGCGTTGCCGGATCGACGGCCTGCGCGCCGCGCGTGAACGCGTTGACGTCCCAGTTCACGACGCTGACGGGAAAACCGCCGAGCACGCCCAGCTTCTTCTTCGTGCTGACACCGGCCGCGGCCATGCCGGCGAGATACCAGCCTTCGTAGGTCCGGGCGTAGAAGCTTTCCAGATTGGCCGCATTGGTGGTACCGGCCGCGGCGAGGAACGCGACGCCCGGATGTTTCTTCGCCGCTTCGAGCACGCCATCGGAATAGCCGTAGGTCGTGGTGACGATGATGTTGAAGCCGCGCTGCACGAACAGATCGATCGCGTTCTTCACCGCGCTCGATTCTTCGGCGATGCTCTCGGCGACCGCGGCCTTCACGCCGAACTCCTTCTCGACGACCCTGCGCGCATTGTCGAGGGATTCGTTCCAGCCGCCGTCCTTCGCGGAAGCCGCGTAGATGAAGGCGATCTTGGGTTTGCCGACAAGCTTGAAGGGCTCGGCAGACGCGGACGACAACGGCAGCAGCAGGGTGGTGGCCAGTGTGACGGCGGTGGCGAGCAGACGGCGACGGGAGGGCGAGAGCGTCATGGGGTGTTTTCGGGTAGGGGACGGGAGACGGGAATTCGATGCGGTCACGGATCCGACGCATCGGATTTGCGGTGGGCGTAGGTGTCGTCGAAGCGGGAGCGGATGTAGTCGCCGGCGGTGATCGCGGGATACTTCGCGGGACGTCCGGGACCCTGGCACGTGGGCAGCACGTCGATGACCGCCGTCGAGTCGGTACCGAAGAAGAACGGGATCGAGTAGCGCCGTCGACCCGAGCGGTTGATCGCCCGATGCACGGTCGACGCGAAATAGTCGTTGGTCCAGCGCGCCATCAGATCGCCGACGTTGACGATGAAGCAGCCGGGAACGGGCGGCGCCTGGATCCACCGGCCGGCGCTGTTGAGCACCTGCAACGCGGGAACGTCGTCGGTGTACAGCATCGTGAAGCACTCGTAGTCGGAGTGCGCACCGATGCCGATCTGCCGGTCGTCCACCGGGCCGTCCTGGCTGGGGTAGTGCAGCACCCGCATGTGCGCCATCGGTTTGCCGATCAGCGGTCGGAAGTAGTCTTCCGGCAGATCGAGCGCCAGCGCGAACGCGCAGAACACGCGTTCGCCAAATGCGCGCACGGCCGCGTGGTACGCCAGCAGCGCCGGCTTGAGCGTCGGCAGCGCGTCGGGCCACTGATTCGGGCCGTAGCCGAACACGCCGGCCCGCACGTCGGCGTCGTCGGCCGGGACTTCCAATGCCAGATCGAAGCCTTCGTGCAGATCGCCGCGGGCGGAGGGGTCGGTGTTCTCGGCCAGCAACGCGGTGTAGCCGCGCAGATTGGGTGACTTGCCGATGTCGACCCCGCGCTTGGCCGCTTCGGGCAGATCGAAGAACGCGTGGGCACCCGAAAACGCGGCGTCGATGATGGCCGGATCGACGCCGTGGTGGCGGGCGTAGAAGAAGCCGACCCGGGTGCAGGCGTCCCGGACGGCGTCGCCGACGGCCCGGCGGGCTGCGACGTCGCTGCCGGTCATCGGTCCGAAGTCGATGATCGGAATCTCGGTGAACGGAACCTGCCGCGCCTCCAGGCCCGAGTCGAGGAAGCGGCGGGGGCCGCTGCCCGTGTGCAAGGTATCCGATGCCGATGTCGTCACTACCATGGATCTCCGGGGAGCGAACGCTGAAGCCGGTCGGGTCAGCACGGACCGTGCCGCGAACCGACCTTGCCCGCGCCACACTTCGACGATGTGGCCTCCGGAGGGACGGGCGCCAACCGGCGCCGACGACGCACGGAAACGCGTCGATCGGCGCGCCCGATTCTAGGGCGATTCCGCAGCCGGCGCCCCGCGACGGGGCGATGTGGGGAGTTCGGTGGTTCGCGCCTGCCGGCCATCGACGAGCCGAATGACGCCCCCGGCGTCCGGGACAGCATCGGCACGTCGCCGTCGATGCGTCGTTGTTGCGAAACCTGTCGACGTGTTAAGTTTTGCGCGACCGGCTTTGCCGACCGATGGTGCGGTACACGATCGACACCAGAGCGACGAACCTACGTCGCCGCTGCTCGAGCGGAGCGTTCCGCCGGGCTTCAACCAGGAGACCGAAATGAAGAAGTCGCTGCTCGCCGGCCTGACCGCGATGCTGTGCGGTACCACCATCGCATCGGCCGCCCCGATCCAGTTGTCGTTCACCGCATCCGATTTCTTTACCGACCCGACACTGCCGCCGATCAGCGGATCGATCTTCTACGAATCCGCGTCGACGACGGCGGTCATCGATTCATTGACCGCCATCGATCTGACCATCGATGGCTACACCTACACGCTCGGCGAGATCGCGTTCAGCAACGGCGTCGATGGAATCATCTCCGTCGGCGGCATCCTGTCGGGCGTGACCGGCCTCGGCAGCGGGCCCGACGATTTTCTGCTGCGATGGGAACCCGGTGTTCCGACGTCCGACTTTTTCGCCTACTCGGACGGCGCGAGCTTCTTCGCGACGCGGACGGTTGCGATGACCTTCACGGATCTGAGCAACGTCAACCGCGTACCGGAACCGGGAACGGCGGCGCTGGCATTGGCGGTGCTGCTGGCGGGTGCGGGCGCGGCGGTTCGACGCCGACGCTGATCGCTTGGCGGGCAGCCCGCTCGGCGCGACGAGAAAGGGTGCCTCGCGGCACCCTTTCTCGTTGGTCTCCCGGGGTTCGCCGCGCGGCATTCGGGAACTATCATGCGGCGCACGTCGCGTGAGCCCGGCGGGCCACGCCCATCATTCCATTCGTTGATCCCGTCGACCGTATCCATGTCCGAACTCAGAACCCTCGTCTACGTCAGTACCGCCACCCGTCTGCTGGGCGACGACGAACTGGCTGCACTGCTGACCGAAGCCCGACGACGCAATCTGGAACACGGCATCACCGGCGTGCTGCTGTATTGCGAAGGCAGTTTCATGCAGTGCCTGGAAGGGCCCCCCGCATCGCTGCGCGATGTCTTCCGACGCATCGAGGCGAGCAGCCAGCACAAGGACCTCATCGAACTGTTCGACGAGCCGATCGCCGAGCGCAGTTTTCGCGATTGGCAGATGGGATTCTCGAAAATCGAGCAGGCAGATGCGATGGCGTTGTCCGCGGCCGCGTGGGACGGGTCCAGCGCCGCATCCGGCAACGCGGTGCCCACCGGCATGCAGTTGCTGCGCGATTTCTGGGACCGATGCCGGCGTTGATCGTGCCGATACCCCGGTGCCATGCGATGCGGGTACGATGCCGACGCGGTGCGATGCGCGGGCGAGAGGCCGAATCGCGACGGGTCGACCGGATGCCGCGTGGGGCAGCGGAGGCCGCAGACCCGGTGTAGTCGCCTCGCTCGCCGATCCATCGTCCGGAGCATCCACTCATATCAAGGGGGCGGACATGAGGTCATACGGCGCGGAGTTCATCGGCACGTTCTGGTTGGTGATCGGCGGTTGCGGCAGCGCAGTGCTGGCCGCCGGGTTTCCCGAAGTCGGCATCGGCCTGCACGGTGTGGCGTTGGCGTTCGGGTTGACTGTCGTGACCATGGCATATGCCATCGGCCCCATCTCCGGCTGTCATCTGAATCCCGCGGTGTCGATCGGCCTGTGGGCCGGCGGTCGGTTCCCGGCGGCGCAACTGGTGCCGTACATCGTGGCGCAGGTGCTCGGGGCGATCGCTGCCGGTGGTGTGTTGTACGGGATCGCCAGTGGTGCTCCGGGGTTCGACGTCGCCAACGGCTTTGCGTCGAACGGCTACGGCGACCATTCGCCGGGCGGCTATTCGCTGCCGGCAGCGCTGCTGTGCGAATTGGTCATGACGATGTTTTTCCTGATCATCATCCTCGGCGCGACCGACAAGCGCGCGCCCGCCGGCTTCGCGCCGCTGGCCATCGGCTTCGCGCTGACGCTGATCCATCTGATCAGCATTCCGGTGACCAACACGTCGGTCAATCCGGCCCGCAGTACGGGCGTGGCGGTCTATGTCGGCGACTGGGCGGTCGCGCAACTGTGGTTGTTCTGGCTGGCGCCGATCGCCGGCGCCGTGTTGGGGGCGATCGTCTATCGCTTCATCGGCAGCGACCCGCGCTGAGAAGGAACCGTCCGGGCCGGCGGGGCGCGCCGGTGCGCCGCCTCGCGCTCACGGCTATAGTCGGAGGGTTATCAACATCGGGCAGGTCGTGGTGGGTTCCGCGAGGACTCACCCCCTGCCGAGCAACCCGGAGTGACGCTGCCATGATTCCCGCCCTCGAAGCTCTCGATCGTCTGCGCCAAGGCAACCGCCGTTTCGTGGCCGACATTCGCGGCCGTGATTCGTTGTCCGGCGAGACGCGCCGTCGCGAGGTCGTGGACGGCCAGGAGCCGTTCGCGATCATGCTGGGCTGTTCCGACTCCCGCGTGCCGGCGGAGATCGTGTTCGATCAGGGGCTGGGCGATCTGTTCGTGATCCGCGTCGCGGGCAACATCGTCGCGCCGTCGCAGGTGGGCAGCGTCGAGTTCGCCGCGGAACGGTTCGGTACGCGGCTGGTCGTGGTGCTCGGCCACTCCAAATGCGGTGCCATCGCCGCGACGCTGGAAGAGCTGGGCCGGCCGTCGGGCGCGCAGTCGCGTAACCTGTGGTCGATCGTCGATCGCATCCGGCCGTCCGTCGAACCACTGCTCGAGATGGATCATCGGCACGATCCGGACCTGCTGCTCGAACAGGCGGTCCGCGCGAACATCCGGGCATCGGCCAACCATCTGCGGCATGGGTCCGAGATCCTCGAGCAACTGATCCAGAAGGACGGGCTGCTCATCGTCGGCGCGGAATACTCGCTGGAGACCGGCGTCGTCGACTTCTTCGACGGCATGCCCAAGTAGCGGAGCAACAAGCCGGCGGCACGCCGCCGTCCGATCGACGTCACGGAGCGAAGCGCGATGCGATACGTTGCCGGAATCGGAATCCCGTTGCTGCTGCAGGCGCTGGTCACCTTCATCGTCATCGCGGCGGGATCCGGCGGCGGTTCGTTCGTCGGGCTCGGTGCCATGCTGCTCGCGCTGATCGGCATTCCGGTCACCGCGATCGTCAACGGCATCCAGATCCGGAGCCGGCCGGACCGTTCCGGCTTCGCGCACGTCGTGCGGTCCGTGTCGATCGGGCTGATCCTGCCCGCCGTGCAGGTGGCGCTGGCGATCGCCGTCTCGGTGTTTCGGTTATAGCGGATGGCCTCGGCATGACGACGCTCGATCTGTCGCTGTTCGTGCTGACGCTGTTGGCGGCCGTGGGGTCCGCGCTCGTCGGCGGCGTGTTCTTCGGCTTCTCGATGTTCGTGATGACGGCGCTGGTGCGACGGCCGCCGGTGGAAAGCATCGCCGCGATGCAGTCCATCAACGTCGTGGTGCTGCGCTCGGGCTTCATGCCGGCGTTCCTGGGCACTGCCGTGGTCTGCGCGGTCGGGGCGATCTTCGCCCTCTGGCGATGGGACGAACCGGGTGCCATCTACCGCCTCGTCGGCGGCGCGCTGTACCTGATCGGATGTTTCGGCGTGACGATCGTGTTCAACGTGCCGCGCAACGACGCGCTCGCGTCGCTGTTGCCGGGCTCGTCCGAAGCCGCAACGTACTGGCCCCGGTACGCGAGCGAGTGGACGGCCTGGAATCACTTCCGCACCGCTGCCGCGGTCGCCGCCGCCATCGCATTCTGCCTCGCGCTGCGGTACTGAGCATTGCGCCGCTCGGCGGTGAGCATTGCGCCGCTCGGCGGCGCCAGGGCTTGCCACTTCTACAGGTTCAGAGCCGTCGCACCTTGATCGTGTACTTGCCGACGCCGCTGGCGCGGTTGTAGTGACGCACCTGCACGTAGTAGTCGCCGGCGATCAGATCGGTCGTGATCAGCGCATTGGTGTCGACGCCCGAGTCGTCGTCTTCGGCGATGAGTGCCGTCGGGCTGTTCGGGCCGAACAGTTTCATGACCACGTCGGTGGGGCCGGCGGTGTCGATCACGTAGGTGCCGTCGGTGGCCGCGGTGAAGCGGTACAGGTCCTCCTCGCCGGCCTTGCCGATCGCCGCCTTGGTGCGCGACTTGTGGTTGACCCGGAGTTCCTTGGCATCGACGATGGTGGGTGCGGCCTTCGGATACATCCTGGCGCCGGCGACGAACTGCTTGTCGAGGCTGGACAGCACCTCGTTGGCCTCGGTGCCGATGCCGTTGGTCGTCCACTCGGCCGGAAAGAAGTACAGCATGATGGACTTGGGGTCGAAGGCCGTGCCGTGGATCTGGTCGGCACGGTAGCGCTCGAGGATGTTGTGCCGCGTCGTGCGCGCGTCCCAGAAATTCGGCGACCCGGCCATCTCGCGGATCACCACCGCCTCGTTCCACTGGATGCCGCCGGCCGGGTTCTGGTGCTCGTGGGCCAGGCCGATGGCATGGCCGAACTCGTGCGCCGCGGTGCCGCCGTCCAGGAAGCCCAGGTTCATCGTCGGCTCGTCCAGCGGGATGCTGCGGCAGTCGGTGCCGAGGTAGGACCAGGCGCCGTCGTTGGGGTCGAAGGCGATGCGGATCTCGGCGTCCGGCGCGTCGTCGAAGACGAACTTCAGGTTGGCCACCGCCTCCCACCAGCCGGCCTGCTCCTTGGCCTTCGCGCGCTGCGCCGTCGTGCCGCCGATGAAGCGCACGCGCAGCGTGCTGCCGTTCATCCACGCCTTGCCGATCGGGGCGATGGCCTGGGCTGGGCCGCCGCGCCGGGCCATCGTCCGTTGCGGACGCATCAGGTCGTGCGGCAGCACGCGATCGATGCAGACCTTGGCTCTTTTCCATGTCTTCTTCCGGGCAGAGAGGGACCCGGCCGGACGGGTTTCCGATCCTGGGTTCGGTGCGAAACTGCTGTTGCGTTGCCGCAACGGCGGCGTGGACGATGTCGTGATGGCGTGAGAAAGGCTAAGCGCGATGCATGCGGGTTGCAAGGTATCCCAATGCGCTATGCCGGTGCGTCGCGGGCGTGCTACTTTGCACGCTCATCGAGTCACCAAGCGGGGGATGCCATGGGCCTGAACCGGACGATCTTCGTCACGACGCTTCTGCTGCTGGTGCACTCGGGCGCGCATGCCGCCATCGCCACGTTCGATGATCTGCCGGCTCCGCCGGGCGTCGACGCCGGTGTCGATCTGCCGTTCGCCAACGGCGACAGCGCCAGCTACCAGGGCGTGATCTGGGATCCGCGGTTCCGCGTGGTGGGCGAGGCCTACCGGATTGCCGACGACGCGCCCCTGTTCGGCATTCCGAAGTCCGCGCAGTACTTCGTGACCAACATCGCAGCGACGGTCGGATCGTCGTTCAACAACGACGGTCTGCGGCTGACGACGAATCTGATCCTGACGGAGGCCTGGTTCGGCCAGAACGAGTACTACGGCTTCGGGGGCGGGGCGGACCAGATCACGATCCACGCCTTGCAGGGTGACGCCGTCATCGGCTCGGTGTCGCTCGATCTGCCGGATGCGAACCCCGGCGAGCCGGAACCGTTGAGTCGCATCGACACCAGCGCGTTTCTCGCGTTGACCGGCATCACCGGCTACCGGATCGATCGCAGGGCGCAAGGCGAATTTGCGGACAACTGGATCGCGGACGACTTCGTGTTCCAGGCGCCGGTGCCGGAACCGTCGACCCTGGCGCTGGTCGCGCTGGGATTGGGCGCGGTCGTGGCGATGGGTCGGAGGCGCAGGTAGTCTTCGGGTTTTACCGACCCAGGAACCGATTCATGTCACTCGATCTACCCAAGGCCCAGAACCTCGTCGAACGCGCCCTCGCCAAAGCGAAGCAGGACTACCAGCGGCCCATCTGCGTGGCCATCTGCGATGACAAGGGCTTCCTGCTTTCCTTCGCCCGCGCCGATGGTGCTCCGGTGCGCAGCATCCAGATCTCCCAGGGCAAGGCGTACACGGCTGCGCGGATGGGCGTGACGACCGAGGCGCTGCTGGCGCGGTTGCATCGTGAACAAATCGAAGTGAGCTACTTCTGCGATCCGGCATTCACCGCGCTTCCCGGCGGCTCGCCGCTGAAGACGGCGGACGGGCGTCTGGTCGGCGCCGTCGGTGTCAGCGGGCTGACGTCAGCCGAAGATCAAACCATCACCGATTTCATTGCCGGCCTCGTCGCCGAGGGGTGATTGTCGTAGCCGTGACTCGTCTTCTCCCGCTCATGTCCCTACTGGGTACGTTCGTGCCCGGTATGGGCAGGAACGAAACGGCGTACTCGTTGCTACTCAGTATTCTCGGACACAGGGAAGGCAAGTCCAACGCGAGAGGCGTTGCAGAGGATTCGAGAAAGATATCGAACGGTCGAGGTGCAATGTCGTAATGCAAGACCAGACCCCTGGTTTTTTTCACAAATGACAGGGGTCGCGTCTTGCAATTCAACATCCGTCGTTTTTTGATTCTAAGCAACCGCATCTGCGTCCACATTCAACGCAACCAACACGGCAACTCGACCCGGTCATTGCGCGGAAGTAGCGATGAATAGGCTCGCGATGAATAGGGTCGGGTCTTGTATTGCTACATGACTGAATCGAGTTCTATCGCCCATGGCCCGTTCTCTTGGCATCGCCTTTCCCTGCGGCCTGAGATCTTCGTCTACGACCATCGCTACAGATCGACTCCCGTCGTCTATCCCCCCGTTACCAACGCCGGTTTCCGACCGAACCACGGCAACACCGCTTCGAGCTGCGCGCCGAGGCGCAGCAGCGTCGCCTCGTCACCGAACGGCGCGACCAGTTGCGTGGCGATGGGCAGACCTTCGGCGCTTTGATGCAGCGGCAGCATCATCGCCGGCTGGCCCGTGAGGTTGAACCACACGGTGAACGGCGAGAACGCGAACACGCGGCGCCAGTATTCGTCGAAGTCGTCCAGCATCATGTCGAGCCAGCCGAGTTTCACCGGCAGTGTTGCGAGGCCCGGCGTCAGTAGCACATCCCATCGTTCGTGGAATGCGGCCATCTGCCGGCCGAGGCGATGTTCCGTCTGCACGGCGCGCACGTAGTCCGGGCCGCTCACTTTCTCGCCGCGCTGCGCGGTCAGCCACGTGATGCGTTCGACTTCTTCCTCCCGCGGGGAGCGCCCGGCCGTCGGATGTCCGCCGAGATTCACGACGGTGTTGGTGCTCGCGAGGGTCAGGAAGGTCGGCACCACGGCTGCGCCATCGATGTCGGGGTCGCACTCTTCGACATGGTGGCCGAGATCCGCGCACAGGCGCGCAGTTTCGGCGAGTGCACGCAGGCATTGTTCATCGATGGTGGCTCCGTTAGGGGCCTTGGCGGTCCACGCGATCCGGAGTCGCCCTGGGTCCGCGCCGACTTCCCGCAGATACGGTCCGTTGGGCGCGGGTGCGGTGTAGGGATCGCCGGGGCCGATGCCGCAGGTCGCATCGAGCAACGCCGCGGTGTCGCGAACGCTGAGCGTCACGGCGTGTTCGGTCGACACACCGCCCAACCCCTCGCCGGAGAACGGCGCGAAGGTGTTGCGGTTGCGTGTGGGCTTGAGTCCGACCAGTCCGCAGCACGCTGCCGGTGCGCGGATCGAGCCGAAGCCGTCGGACGCATGGGCGGCGGGCAGCATGCGGACGCCCACGGCGGCCGCGGCGCCGCCGCTCGATCCGCC
>JAHCKV010000190.1 GCA_026125595.1 Burkholderiales bacterium
TCGGCCCGTCCTGCCTTCACGAAGACTCTCGCCACTTCGGGCACGGTCTTGATCATGCGGTCGGTCTGCTGCAGCAGCTCGGAAGCCTTGCCGGCCGAAAGACCCGGGAGCGCGGAAGGCATGTACAGCAGGTCGCCTTCGTCGAGCCGCGGCATGAACTCGCCGCCGATGTGCCGTAGCGGCCACACGCTCGCGACAAGGGCTACGGCCGCGACCGCGAGCGTGAGCTTCGGCACTCGCAGTACCGTATCGAGCAGTGGCCGGTAGAGCGCGATCAGGAAGCGGTTGAGCGGATTGGTCTTCTCGTCGGGGATGCGCCCGCGGATCAGATATCCCATGAGCACCGGGATCAGCGTCACGGACAAGCCTGCGGCAGCCGCCATCGCATAGGTCTTGGTGAACGCCAGGGGCGAGAACAACCGGCCTTCCTGTGCTTCCAGCGTGAACACCGGGATGAACGACAGCGTGATGATCAGCAGTGAGAAGAACAGCGCCGGACCGACCTCGGCGGCCGAATCGCCGATCACTTTCCAGCGCGCTTCGCCGTCGAGCGCCTGCCCCCGGTGCTCATGAGTCCAGCGCTCGAGGTGCTTGTGCGCGTTCTCGATCATCACGACGGCCGCGTCCACCATCGCGCCGATGGCGATCGCGATCCCGCCCAGGGACATGATGTTCGCGTTCACGCCCTGGTAGCGCATCACGATGAAGCTCGCCAGGATGCCCAGTGGCAGCGACACGATCGCGACGAAGGCCGAGCGCAGATGGAACAGGAAGACGAAGCAGACGACCGCGACGACGATGAATTCCTCGAGCAACTTCTGTCCGAGATTGTTCACGGCCCGTTCGATGAGACCTGAACGGTCGTAGACCGGTACGATCTCCACACCCTTGGGCAGGCTCGCCTGGAGTTGCCGGAGTTTGGCTTTCACCGCGGCGATCGTCGCCAGCGCGTTCTTGCCCGAACGCATCACGATCACGCCGCCGGTCGCTTCGCCTTCGCCGTCGAGCTCGCCGATACCGCGGCGCATTTCGGGTCCGATCTGGATGCGTGCTACATCGCCGAGGCGCACCGAGACACCGGCGTCGGTGGTGACGAGAGGCACCTTGCGGAAGTCGTCGAGCGACTGCAGGTAGCCCGAGGCGCGCACCACGTACTCGGCTTCGCCGAGTTCGAGTACTGCGCCGCCGGCCTCCTGGTTCGACTTGCCCACGGCGTCGATGACCTTGGTGTGCGGTATCCCGTAGGCCGCGAGCTTGTCGGGGTCGAGCACGATCTGGTACTGGCGCACCATGCCACCGATCGATGCTACCTCGGCCACGTTGGGCACGGTCTTCAATTCGTATTTCAGGAACCAGTCCTGCAGGGCGCGCAGCTGGCCGGCGTCCTGCGTGCCGCTGCGGTCGATCAGGGCATACTGGTAGATCCAGCCGACACCTGTCGCATCGGGGCCGAGCGAAGCCTTGGCGGCCGGCGGCAGGCGCGCTTGCACCTGGTTCAGGTACTCCAGCACGCGAGAGCGTGCCCAGTACAGATCGGTGCCGTCGTCGAACAGCACGTAGACGAACGAGTCGCCGAAGAAGGAGTAGCCGCGAACCGTTTTCGCGCCCGGCACCGACAGCATCGTCGTCGTCAGCGGGTACGTGACCTGATTCTCGACGATCCGCGGAGCCTGGCCCGGCCACGTCGTGCGGATGATCACCTGTACGTCGGACAGATCGGGCAACGCGTCCAGCGGTGTCTTCGATACGGAATAGACACCCCAGGCGCTGACCATCACGGTGGCCAGCAGCACCAGGAACCGGTTGACGATCGACCAGCGGATCAGTCGCGCGATCATGGTTTTCTCCCAGACGGCTTCGGTTCCGGTGGCAGCGGAGTGATGACGGTTAGTCGCGGCGTACCGTCGGTTGCCATGTAGAACTCGAAGCTCACCCGATCACCGCGCTCGACATTGCGTGGGAGTCCCGAGGGCGGCAGCTTAAAGTCCATCGTCATCGGTCCCCATTGCAGCGACGCGATCGGACCGTGCGACAAGGTCACGCTGTCGCGGGCGATCGCTTCCAGCGTCGCTTCACCAGTATGCTTCGCCGCGGTCTCCGCATCGTTCGATGGCGGCGTGTCGTTGAGTCGCGCCTCGACACCGCGCAAGCTCGCCTCCGAGTCGATCAGGAATTGCGACGACACGACCACGCGCTGGCCGATCCGCAGTCCGCCTTTGACCTCGGTCTGGCCGCCGGTCTCGATGCCGATCGCGACGTCGACCGGTCGGAACCGGCCGCCGTCCTCGGCGAGCATCACCACGGTGCGCTTGCCGGTCTGGATGATCGCCTCGGTCGGCACGAGCACGGCCTTGTCGGCGCGCATGTCCATGAACTGCATCTGCACAAACATGCCCGGAACGAGGCGACCGCCCGGGTTGGCCAGTTCCATGCGAGCCTTGAGCGTGCGGGTCACCGGATCGACCTCGGGCAGAATGGCTTGGACCTTGCCGTCGAAGGCCACCCCGGGGACGGCGGGACTGCGTGCCTGCACCTTGGCGCCGGGGCGCAGCAACGCCGATTGGCTTTCCGGCACCTGGGCATTGGCCCAGACGGTGCCGAGCCCGTTGATGCGGAACAACGGTGTGCCCGACATCACCGTCATGCCTTCGCGCACCATCAACTCCACGACGACGCCACCGATCGGTGCCGCCAGCGTGATACGGGGCTGGGTCCGATCGGTGCTCTCGACCAGCGCGATCTGCGCCTCGCTCATGCCCGCCTGCAACATGCGCTGGCGCGCACCGTCGACGAGCGGCACGAGGTCTGCCCCCTGCATGCGCCGCACCGCGAGGAACTCCTCCTGTGCCGCGATCCAGTCCGGAAAGTAGAGATCGACCAATGGTTGGCCCTTGGCGACACGATCGAGCGTGGCGCGCACGTAGAGGCGTTCGACGAATCCCGCGGCGCGAGTCTGCACGACGGCCTGGTCGCGCTCGTTGAAAGCGATGTTGCCCACCGCGGACACCTGCGGCGCCAGCATGCCTTCGGTCACCTCGGTCGTGCGAACGCCGAGGTTCTGCTGGATGCGTGGGCTGACGGTGACCTTGCCTTGATCCGATTCACCCTCGGCGAACACTGGCACGAGCATCATGTCCATGAAGGGCGACTTGGCCGGTTTATCGAACTTGTTGCCTGGAACCATCGGGTCCTGGTAGAACAGGATCCTCTTGCCGGAGAGGGGGTCCACGTCGCCTGCCTTGAGGCCGGTTTCGATGTGCCGTCTCGTGGCCGCCTCGCCTTCGGCGGCGCCCTGCGGCGGAGTGCCGGCGGGCGCTGTGCTCGATGCAGCTCTTGCCGGATCGGTTGCGGGGGCACTGCCCATGCCGATTCCTCGCTGCATGCCGAGGCGATACAGTCCGTAGCTGCCGGCACCCAGAGCCGCGATAGCGACGAGAATCAGGAGGTGGTGGCGTTTCATGGTGTTCTCCGAATGGCGCGCGTCAGCGGTTCGGCACCGAGGCATCGTGCCCGGCCGGAACGAGGTCGTTCAATCGCGCCCAGAGCAACGCCACGTCACGCTCTAGTTGGAGTCGTTCGAGCTGCACTTCGATCTCGTTGCGGCGGGCGTCGAGTGCCGCAACGAGGGAGCCGCTTCCGGCGCGGTATGCAGCGAGAGCAGCCCGCGTGCGGTCCTGGGCCAGCGGTAGCAGCGTGGCGTCGTAACGCCGCCGGCGATCGAGCTTGCTCTGCCGCTCCAGCAACATCTCTCGAACCTCCGCTTCGTGCGCGCGCGCGGCCTCCTCGCGCTCGGCCTTCAAGGCGTCCAGGGTCGACAGCTCCGCGGCCAGTTCCCGATCCTGACGGTCCTTGCGGTTCCACTGCAGCGGGATCGAGACGTTGACCGACACCATGTTCGAGTAGGCCGAGCCCCTCTGGTTGTACATCAGCTCCAGGCTCCAATCCGCTCGCCGCTCGGTGCGTGCGATTTCCGCCTGTGCGCGCACCACGTCCACCTGTTTCGTCAACGCGGCGAGTTGCGGGTGATGTTCGAGACGGTCGCGCAGACCTTCGTCGGAGAACGGCAAGGCGTCGAACGCCGGAGGCGACGCGAGCGGGCCGGTCGCAGCCGGTCCTACCCATCGCGAGAGCGCGTTGGTGGCTGCCGCGATACGCTGATCGGCCTCGGCGAGGCGATCGTTCAGTTGCTCGACTTGGGAGCGCGCCGCCAGAACGTCGGCCGTCGATCCGCGCGCGCCTCGCAGCAGCGCTTCGGTCGCTTCGATCTGCAACCGGGCCTCCTCGCGCTGCCGCAGCATCAGCGTGCGGCGCGTTTCCGCGAAATGGCGCTCGAACCACGCCAGCGCCACCTCGCGATCGATCTCGGCACGCGTGGCGGCCTGCGTCGCGGTGACTGCATCGGCTTCGCGCTCGAAACGAGCCTGACGTGCCTTGCGTTTCTCCTCACGCGTGAACTCCTGTGCCACGCCGACCGAGCGCATGGTCATGAAGTCCTGCGTGAGGCTGAAGCGCTCCGCACCGGTGACGGGCAGGTTGTTCACGCCGAGTCGCAGCGTCGGGTCCGGGAGCCGAGTCGCCGCGGTGGCACGTTCCCGCGCGGCAGCGACGAGGGCATCCTGGCCCGTGAGTCGACGCGAGCGTTCCGCGGCGAGCTGCCGGGCGGCGTCGAAGGTCAGCGGCGGGTCGGCCGCTCGAACGACTCCGGCATTGGGCACGGCAAGGCTGGCGGCAACGAGAAATGAGCACGCGGCGGGGAAAAGCCGCGCGAGGGAACGCGCGCCATTGAGCGAATCCATGGAACCTCCGAACGACGAGTGACGGAACCTTTGCCGCAACGATGCGGCAAGGGGGATCAGGCGTCGAGGAAGCTCATAGCCGGAAGCAGCAGTTCCGGATCGTCGCGGGTGGGTCTACGGTACGGATCGGCTCGCGTCTCACAGGCCGCTGACCGGCCCGGGTGGCGCCGAAATCCGGGGTGAAGAGCGACGCAAGCAATCCGTGAACCCAAGGCAGCGGTGGCAGATCTCCGGCGGGCTGGGTTGCCTGTTGCTGCCCCATCACGCAATGCGCCTTGCAAAGATTGGGCTGGTCGGCGTCCCGATCTGGGCAGCCGCCTGGCATGGACGCCATCTCCGCATTTCCAGAGCTTCTCGGGCACACGTATGCGGCCACCGAAAAAGTGGCGAACAGCAGCGCACAGAGGCCAACCAGAGCGGCAAAGCGGAGCGAGGTGCGTTTCACGAAACCATCAATGCTTACGATCCAGACCCTTGGAAGAATGCTACCGGTTCCGTATCGCGTCAAGGAAGCGCTCATAGCGGTCACGGAATTGGCAGTGGGCACTGTCATTTGACCACGTCAATCTCTTCTGCCCGGTGTGATCAAAGTCAGCCCGGTCGGGCCGGCTTCCCGAGGTTCGAATCGTGGTCGTATCCGCGGGCTGCGGCAAGCGCGTTGCAAACCTGGCCCGATCGACGCATCCTCGCGCAAATCGGCGCGTTTCTCGTTTCGTCCCAAAGCCGGCCCCGATGCATGGAACCGAGGATGGGCGCCGTCGTGTACACAAAGGGGATCGCATGAAGAGCATAACGCTCGACGTTCACGGCATGGTGACGATGCATTGTGCGCGGGTGGTGGAAGGCGCCTTGCGCAGGCTACCCGGCGTTCGCCGGGCAGACGCCAACGCCGTAGGGCAAACGGTGGTGGTCGAGTATGACGAAGCCTCGACCGACGAGAGCCGTTTGAGCGCGGCGATCGACGATTGCGGCTTCCTGTGTGGTGGCGAGTGCCTCCCGGCCCATGTGTGCCGTGGCGAGAAAGCACAACCGCACACTGCACATGAACACGCTCGGTATGACGCGCATGCCGCCCATCCGAGACGAGCCGCTCACGCCGATCCGGACATGATGCACGACATGGGCCACGGACCGGGCATGGATATGAGTGCCATGGTGCGGGACATGCGCAATCGCTTCATCGTCTGCCTGGTGTTCGCGATCCCGCTGTTCTTCTATGCGCCGATGGGCATGCCCATCCCGATGCCGCCGGTGCCCTTCGGGATGCGCACAGAAATCTGGCTGTTTCTGCTTGCCAGCGGCGCAGTGCTGTGGCCGGGTTGGCCGTTCTACATCGCGGCGTGGCGCGCGCTCAAGCGCGGTGTGCTCAACATGGCAACGCTGGTGGTGATGAGCGTGGGCACGGGTTATGTGTTCAGCGTTGGCGCGACCTTCTTCTTCGATGGTGTGCAGTTCTTCGAGGCGATTGCCACGCTGATGGCGTTCATCCTCCTGGGGCACTGGCTGGAGATGCGTGCGCGCTCCGGCGCCAACAACGCGATCCGGGCGCTGCTCGACCTGGCACCACCCAAGGCGACTGTGCTGCGCGACGGTGGGGAGATCTCGATTCCGACTGCCGAGGTACTGGCGGGTGACGTCGTCGTGGTGCGCCCGGGCGAGAAGATCGCCGTCGACGGCGTCGTGATCGAGGGCGAGTCGCAGGTGGACGAGTCGATGCTGACCGGCGAGTCGATGCC
>JAHCKV010000191.1 GCA_026125595.1 Burkholderiales bacterium
GTCAGGCGCGCCTGAAGATGCGCACCCGTTACAGCAACGAACTGAACAGCCGCGCGATGTTCTCGGCGAGCCGGCGCAACACCGACCGACGCCGCCATTCATCCCGATTCACCGTATCCGACGCGGCGACGTAGCCGCGCTGGATTGCCGTGACCTGCGCGATCGACGTGGCGTCGTACAGCAGCAGGCTGGCCTCCTGATTCAGTTGAAACGAGCGGAGATCGACATTGCTCGAACCCAGGATGGCCAGCCGATCATCGATGCCGACGTTCTTGGCATGCAGCAGGTAGCCGCGGTACAGATGGATCTGCACGCCGGCCTCCAGAAGATCGTCGAAATAGGAGCTCTGCGACAGATTCACCAGACGCTGGTCGACGACCTTGGACACCACGATGTGGACCTTCACGCCGCGTGCGACGGCGGTGCGCAATGCACCCAGCAAGTCTTCGTCCGGAATGAAGTAAGGCGTGACCATCACAACGCTGTCGCGCGCCTGGTGGACCTGCCACACCAGCAGCGATTCGAACCCTTCCAATCGATAGTCGGCACCACTGGGCAGTAGTTGGGCCCGGGCCGCACCGGTCGGCTCCGGAACGGTGATCGGAGCGGTCGGCAGTTCGCCGGTCTCGAGGCTCCAGTCGCCGCGGACAATCGCTTCCATCGCACCAACCACCGGCCCCGTCACGCGCGCGACGAGTTCCTCGTTGACCACACCGGGCCGGAAATCCTTGGCCACCAGGTTCTGCGACCCGGCGTAGCCGATGCACCCGTCGATGACGAGCAGCTTGCGGTGGTTGCGCATGTCCCGGCGCAACCGGCCATGCACCCATCGCCAGGGCAACGCTTCGCGCGCGTGGACCCCCTGCTCGCGAAGCAATCGCAACGTGCCGTGGCGCCATCGATGGGAACCGATCGGATCGAACATGACCCGCGTCTCGACACCCCGCTCCGTCGCGCGGCCGAGCGCGGCGGCGACGCGCTGCCCGACGGAATCGTCCGCAAAGATGTAGACCAGAAGATGCACGAAGCGCTCGGCACCATCGATATCCGCGACCAGTCGATCGATCACCGCGTCATAGGCATCGATGAGTTCGACGGTGTTGCCGGCCGTCGCCGGCATGCCGCCGAGCCGGGTCGCCAGATCGGCGATGGGCGTTTGCTCCGCGAGATCCGCGGCGTGGACGCGCAGCGCCGTCGCCGTAGCCTGGAAGAACGGTGCGAGGGAGCGGAACCGCGCCCGGCGCCAGGCGGGAAAACGCGGACTGCCGATCAGTACGAACAGCAGCAGACCCGGTACCGGCAGAAAGAAGATCAGCAGCAGCCAGGCCCGAGCGGCCGACGGCATGCGCCGCAACGGCACCACCAACAGCGCGCCGATCCGGATGATCCATTCGGCGGCGTACCAGAACGCATCGACGTGATTCAGCACGGCTTACCTGTCAGCGGACGTGCAAACCGCACGGACTTCCGGCTCGAGCCGCCAAGGTTCAGAGCGCCACGAAGATGCCGGTGTGCTCGAAAGGAATTCCGTCGTCGCGCGCCCCGGCGAGGATCACTTCGCCGCGGCCGGTTCAAGGATCACCGACGCCTCGGCTGTCTGGGTCCGGTAGGTCAACGTTTCCTGCAGATAGAGCTCGACCTCCTGCGCCGAATGACTGAGGTAGCCGATCGACAGATCCTGGCCGATCGTGAGCTCGAAATCACCACCGCGGGTCGTGACGACGACGCCACCCTGGATCGCCGGGCTCCAGATGATCTCCTTGTCGACCAGGGTCCGGATGTGCTTCAGGATCGGATAGCCATCGTCGCTACCGCCGGTGAGCAGCGTGTACGCATCGGCACCGAGCACCAACGCATAGGGACCATTGACGCCCGCAAGCCGCAACGCCTCGACGGCCTCGGCAACCGCCTCGGGGTAGTCGGCGATAGCGGCGGGCCATGCAAGCTTCCGATTGCTGGTGACCTGCCGGATGCCGTCGATGCCGCCCTCGGGATAGCCTTCGAAGACGACGTGATCTTCGGCGGATGCGATGATCCGTGCGGCGTCCTTGAGCGGTTGCCAGTCGGAATCGTTCGAGCCTCGCTCGACATCATCGATCGCCTTGCGCGTGAGCTTGAACGGCACGCGCAATTCGAGAACCGGTGTCACTTCCCGCTGCGCCACTTGAAGGCCCGCGCAGAGCGGCGGAATTTCGCGGGTGTGTCCCGTGCCGATCGACGCCAGATCGAAGCCCTTCGGACCGATCAGATCGACCACCTTGCGGGCGGCCAGATAGCGTTTGAGGGTTCGGGTGGCTTCCTCTTCGATCTGCGCCCAGGCACTGTCGGAGATGGGCGCCAATGCGCGATGCAGATTGTCCATGTCAGTTGTCATCCTTCAAAGATCCGATACCCAATGATCCGTCCGATCGCGCCGGCACGCCTTGCCCGACGACGATCGGCACGTCGATTCCAGCCGACGGTGCGCCCGCCGTGGTTGCCGGCGGCGCCTGTTGCGGCACATTCTCCAGGAACGTCGCCGTGGGGACGAAGAACAACGTCCCCGTGACGGCGCGGCTGAAATCCAGCAGGCGGTCGTAGTTTCCGGGCGGGTTGCCGATGAACATGTTCTCGAGCATGCGCTCGATCCGGCGCGGCGAGCGGGCGTAGCCGATGAAGTATGTGCCGAACTCGCCGCTGCCGAGACTCCCGAACGGCATATTGTCACGCAGGATCTCGAGCGACTGGCCCTCTTCGACGATCGACGTCAGCACGTTGTGCGCGAACGACGGCTTCACGGCATCGTCGAGCTCGATGTCCGACAGCTTCTTGCGGCCGATGATGCCCTCTTGCCGCTCCACCGGGACTTCATTCCATTTCGCGAGGTCGTGCAGGTACTTCTGCACGATCACGTAGCTGCCACCGGCGAAGGCCGGATCTTCGTCGCCGATGATCACGGCATCGCTGCACGCGAGGCCGACGGGGTTCTCGGTGCCGTCGACGAAACCGAGCAGATCGCGGTCGTCGAAGTACTTGAAGCCGTGCGTTTCGTCGACCACCGTCACCGCCGATCCGATGCGCGCCATGATCTGCGTGGCCAGTTCGAAGCACAGATCCATCCGCGAAGCGCGGATGTGCAGCAGCAGGTCGCCAGGCGTTGCCAGCGCATCGTGCACGCCGCGGATGTCGCGGAACGCGTGCAATTCCTGGGGGCGCGGAACACCGAACAGCCGGCCCCAGGCGTCTGCCCCGAAGCCGACGATGCACGACAGGCCGCCCTCCAGATCTCGAAACCCGACGGCACGCACCAGGCCCGACAACTCCGCGCAGAACGCGCGGATCGTCTCGGTGCTCTGTGCACTTTCGTTGAGTGTGGCAACCAGGAATATCGCCGATCGCGACAGCTTGGTGGTAACGGGCTGGCTTTCCATCACATCCCTAACTCGATCCGGTCAAATGCGCTCGGGGCGTCCGTCGCCCCGCGCCATCTGCCCGGCATTATGAATCACAAGGGTTCGGTCGGACGGGATTCGCCAGCGATCCGCGCCACCTCGGCAAAGCCGAAGGCCTCCTCCACCCGTGGCCACACGACCATGGTTCGCACCGGATGCGCCGTGCCACGCATGACCGGCGTCGTCTCGATCTGCACGCGCGCACGGCCGCGACTGGCCACCAAGCGAGGGACCGCCCCGCCCTCGCCCGCCGAAGTCTGCACCTGCAATTGCAGAGGCCGGGCGCGCAGCTCATGGGCCGACCGCCCGAGTGCTTCAGCGATCAGCTTCGTATCTTCGGCATAGTCGTGCACCGGCAACCAGGCCGGATCGATGTCCATCGACAGGCGCGGCAGATCGTGCTCGAACAGGTTGATGGCCGCGCCGCCCATCGCCGCGGCCATCGTGGGAGAGATCCGGGCGAGGGGCGCGCCGACGTTCAGCCGGTGGCGGCAGTTGGCTACAGCGTGGGGACGGTGCCGCCGTCGATCCGATACTCGGACCCTGCGATCGACGCAGATCGCGGGGACGCCAGGAAGGCGATCAAATCGGCTACCTCGTGCGGTTTGGCGGGCCGGCCCACCGGAATTCCTCCCAGCCAATCCATGATGATCTTCTTGCCGCCCTCGTAGTCGGTTCCGGCCTCTGCGGCCCTCTGCTGCGCAAACGCTACGGACGCTTCGGTCTCGATCCAGCCCGGCGCAACGCTCAGCACGCGGACGCCCTTCGGCGTCACCTCTCGTGCCAGCGACTTGCTGTACGTGGTGAGGGCGCCCTTGGCCGCGGCGTAGGCGGTCGTCGAGTCGGGCAGAGGTAGCACGCGCTGGATGGAGCTGACGTGGATGATGACGCCAGAGCCCTGAGCCAGCATCGCCGGCAGCAGCGCACGATCCAGACGTACGGCAGGCATCAGGTTCAGGTTCAACTCGGCGAACCAGTGCTCATCACTGATCGCAGCGAAGCCGCCACCAGGCGTCTTCGAACCGCCGAGCACGTTGATCAAGATGTCGACGCCACCCCAATCCTGCAGGATGGTCTGAGCAAGGCGACTCGTCCCTTCCGCCGTCGACAGATCGGCAGTGACGTAGCTGACGCCCTCTACCGGCTGCGCCGGCACGGTGCGCACGGATGTCGCCACCCGAGCGCCCGCCTCCGCGAGGGTTTTCACGACGGCAGCGCCAAGGCCCAGCGTGCCGCCGGTGACCAATGCCCGCAGGCCATTCAGGTGAAGGTCGAAGCTCATGCCGTGATCTCCAGCGATGCGATCAGGCCGCGTTCCAGGCGAAAACGGTAGGACAGAACGATCGGGCTGCCAGGGAAGTTGCCGGTGACGTTGGCGCGGACGAGCTGGAAGCCGCCCTCTCGCTCGACGGCGAACGGCACGCTCGTCGCGCTGTACTTGGCCGAGGCTTCGGCCATAAAGGCTTTGATGGCGTTGACGCCCGTGTAGGTGTGACCGTCGTCCTTCATGATGGCTTGTGCCGTAAAGCAATGCGCCAGTGCTTCAGGGTTGTGCTCGGCCGCGAAGTACGCGGCAATGGGTTCAGGAAGGGTCAAGGTGTTCATGTCATTGGCTCGACGGGGTCAGTGAATGTCTGCAGGATGCGCGTCGAAGTGAATTGAGTGAATACTCTAGAATCTGGATAGGCTATGTAGAGAGGGATACATAATGCGTGGGTCCGACTTCGCTGAGCTGAAGGCCTTTGTGGCCGTTGTGGAGCGCCAGAGCTTTGCCCGAGCCGCGGAGCATTTGGGCCTGTCGCCGTCGGCACTCAGCCAGACTATCCGGCAGCTCGAATGCCGCATCGGCGCACGTCTTCTGAACCGCACGACTCGAAGCGTCGCGCCATCGGCCAGTGGCGAACTGCTCTACAGGCGCATAGCGCCGCTGTTTCGGGAAATGACTGCCGCAGTCGCCGAGGCCAGCGAGGCGACAGGACAGATGAGCGGCACTTTGCGCATCAACACCCTGGGGATCGCAGCGAGAACCATCATCGCGCCCCGGCTTTCACGCTTCCATCAAGCACACCCTGACGTGGTTCTCGACATCGTGGTCGACGACGCGCTGGCGGATATCGTCGCTGGCCGCTTTGATGCGGGCATCCGTGTGGGGGGACAGCTCGAGAAAGACATGGTTGCCGTCCGCCTCACGCCGGACCTCAACATGGTTGCCGTGGCGTCCCCGGACTACCTCGCGCGTCGAGGAACGCCCAAGTCACCTGCCGAGTTGCATGACCATGCATGCATCAACTGGCGGCTCCAGATGGACGGTAGGCACTATCGCTGGGAGTTCAAGAAACGAGGGCAACGGCTCGAAGTGGCGGTGGACGGTCCCGTCGTCACCAATCATGCCGACATCGGCATTGCCGCTGCGCTGAACGGGCTCGGCATTGCCTATCACTTTGAGCGAGATGGCGTGGGCGAGCTCTTGGCCCAGGGACGGCTGGTCAAGGTTCTGCCGGACTGGTCGATTTCGCGCCCAGGGCTGTTCCTCTACTATCCGAACAGGCAGCATCGACCAGCCCTCCTCGCTGCGTTCATCGACTGTCTGTTGGATCGAAAACCGTTCGATCGGCTCTAGGCCCCGGGAAAGAAAGCGCCAACCGTGGAGTTGACCCGCTTTCGTGTAGACCTGATCCTTTATGTAGGAAGGAGTCCACGATGCCAAAGTCCAGACCACCCTATGCTGTGCATTGCGCGGGCAGATGATCGAACTGGTGCAAGCCGACAGGACGCCGGCGGAGTTGTCGCGCGAGTTCGGCTGCTGCGGTGTTCGACATGGCAAGCGACTGCGCAGCACCTCAACGGCTTCAGTGTCTATCGTGGAAGACCTACCCTGAAGTGGCTTCCGACGTAGCAGACACGGTTCTTGTGCCCGCCTCGTGAAACCGGACGCCGTCGTGCACCGCGACGTACCAACCTCGCGGCGCAGCTTGGTTGCTGGCAATGACGAAAACCAATCCGTTCAGGTTCGCCTTCGCAGCAGCAGCGTGGTCGGCAGCGAGGCGAGCATCCGTAGGTGACGGAGAGCACTTAGCCTCC
>JAHCKV010000192.1 GCA_026125595.1 Burkholderiales bacterium
TCCGCGACTGCGTGAATGTGAGATACAGACGCCGGCGCGCCCGCGTCAGCGCCACATACATCAGCCGCCGTTCCTCCTCGAGTCCGTCCTGTTCGTTGAGGCTGTTCTCATGCGGGAACAGACCCTCTTCCAGTCCGGTGATGAACACCGAGTGGAACTCCAGCCCCTTCGCCGAATGCACCGTCATCAGCTGCAGCGCCGATTCGCCGGCGCCGGCCTGGTGGTCGCCGGCTTCGAGCGCGGCGTGGGCGAGGAAGGCGTTGAGGGCTGCCGCCGGATCGTTCGGGTCGCTGACGCCGCCTTCATCGGCAGCCGGGTCGTACATCGCTTCGGCGACGAACGTCGTCGCGGCATTCACCAGTTCGTCCAGGTTCTCGATCCGGTCGGCCCCTTCCTTCTCGGACTGGTAGTGCGTCTTCAGGCTGCTGCCGTCAACGACGTGCTCGACGATTTCCGGCAACGGCAGCCCTTCGACCTGCCGGCGCAGTCCTTCGATCAACTGCACGAAGGCCGTGATGCTGCCACCGCCGCGGCCACCGAGCGCGCCGCTGCACGCGGCCTGCCACAGACTGGTGCCGCGCTGCTTCGCCGCTTCCTGCAGCAGTTCGATGCTGCGATTGCCGATGCCGCGGGTCGGGAAGTTGATCACGCGCAGCAGCGCACCGTCGTCTTCCGGGTTCGCGACGAGCCGCAGGTACGCGAGCGCGTGCTTGATCTCCTGCCGCTCGAAGAAGCGCAGGCCGCCGTACACGCGGTAGGGCAGACCGGCGCTGAACAGAGCGTGTTCGAGGATCCGGGACTGGGCGTTGGAGCGGTACAGCAGCGCGATCTCCCCGAGCTCGATGCCGTCGCGCTTGAGCGAGCGCACCTCGTCGACGATGAACGCCGCTTCGAGACCGTCGGTGGGTGCCTCGTAGACGCGCAGCGGTTCGCCTTCGCCTTCGGCGGTCCACAGGTTCTTGCCCAGTCGCTCGCGATTGCGCGAGATCAGCGCGTTCGCGGCATCGAGGATGTTGCCGTGGGACCGGTAGTTCTGTTCGAGCTTGATGACGCGGCCGGCCGAGAAATCCCGCTCGAAGTGCAGCATGTTGCCGGGTTCCGCGCCGCGGAAGCGGTAGACCGACTGATCGTCGTCGCCGACGGCGAACACCGCGGAATCCTTTCCCGCGAGCAGCGCGAGCCACGCGTACTGCAGCTTGTTGGTGTCCTGGAACTCGTCGACCAGGATGTGCCGGAACCGCGCCTGGTAGTGGGCACGCAGCACCTCGTTGCGGCGGAGCAGCTCGTAGCAGCGCAGCAGCAGTTCGGCGAAATCGACGACGCCCTCCTGCTGGCACTGCCGATCGTAGGCTTCGTAGATCGCCGCGAAGCGGCGCGAAAGATCGTCCGTCGCGACCACGGCGGACGCGCGGATTCCGGCGTCCTTCTGGCCGTTGATGAACCATTGGGCCTGTCGCGCCGGATAGCGTTCGTCGTCGATGTTGAGGCCGCGCATCACGCGCTTGACCATCGCCAGCTGATCGCCGGAATCGAGAATCTGGAACGTCTGGGGCAGGGCCGCGTCGCGATGGTGGGTGCGCAGCATCCGGTTGCACAGGCCGTGGAACGTGCCGATCCACATGCCGCGCGTGTTGATCGGCAGCATCGCCGACAATCGCGTGAGCATCTCGCGCGCGGCCTTGTTGGTGAACGTCACCGCCAGAATGCCGTGGGGGCTCGCCTGCCCGGTCTGGATCAGCCACGCGATGCGGGTCGTGAGCACGCGGGTCTTGCCGCTGCCGGCACCGGCGAGGATCAGGACCGAGGACGCAGGCAGTGTGACCGCTTCGTGTTGCTGCGGGTTGAGACCGTCGAGGAGAGTGTGATTCATGGGCGTCCGGCTTCGAGCGGCGGATTATAGTTGGCGCTGGCTCGATATCCGGTCCCAGGAGTGTTCATGTCTCTTTCGTTTCGGTTGTCCCGTCTTGTCGCCACCGCTTTCACAGCGGTTGCGTGGAGTGGTGTTGTTGGCGCGCAGTCCGGCGAACCGGTGCAGGTGACCGTCGAATGGGTCAGCACCAACGATCGCTGCGATTTCGTGCTGGTCAAGAACGACGAAGGTCACGGCGTGCTGCTGAAGCTCTCGCCCGTGACCCTCGAACCCGGCGATACGTTGACCGGGCCGTTCGATCGCATCAACGTGTCGGGCCGGGCGGTCAAGGGCAATGGCGATGCCGCGATGATGCGCGGGCTCAAGTACGGCGAGCGGCGCAAGGTCGCCGTCGGTGCCATCGAGGAATGGTCGCGCTTCTGCAAGCCGCCGAAAGAGTGATGCCGTCTGCGGCTACGTCGACACCGCCGCTTCGGTGAACCCCAGCCGAAGCTTCAGGCGCAGCGCGAGCTTGAACGCATCTTCTTCGGTCGCGAGGTTGATCAGCCGGACGCGATAGGTGGTCTTGCCGTCGACGGTGCGCGGTGCGATCACGGCGGCGTAGCCGGCCGCGCGCAACTTGTCGTAGACGGCGAGGGCTTGCGTCTGATCTTCGGTGACCGAGAGGGTCACTTTCCAGCGCCCGCCGGCGCGGGCGGCGCCATCGGTGAGCTCGGTCTCGGCAGCGTATTTGCCCAGCAGATCCTCGGGCACCGTGGAAAGCGGCGGTGTCGGCTGCCCGCGCGGCGCGGCGAACAGACTGCGCGCCGATTCCATCGTGACGCTGCCCTCGCTGCCGCGCTGCACGGCGACACTGCCTTCGATCAGCACGACGAAATCACGATCCGGTTCGGACTTGCCCCAGAAATCGGTACCGCGGATGCCGGCCGTGATGGTGGGCAACCGGACCGTGACATCGCGCTGGACCCGCGCCTTCGCCAGCGCCGACGTCGTGAACCGGAACGCGCCGGCCAGTACATCGAGCGTGGCCTTGAACAGGTTGCCGTCCTGCGCGTTGCGGCCGGCATTGGCCACGACGAAGCGGGCCTGCTCGCCGAGTTTGACCGTGCTGCCGTCGCCCAGGCGCAACAACACCCGTGAGCCTTCCGCCGTGCTGATCTCGTCGCTGTCACGCAGCGCGGTGCCGACGGCGAGCGGCTGCTTCGTCCCGCTTCGGGTCACCCAGGCCGGTGCGTTCAACGCTTCGACCACGACGTCCTTGGGCGCGGCCGGTGCAATGCTCGACAACGTCGCCAGCAACGCGGCGGATACGATCCAGATCGACTTCTTCATGATTCCGATTCCTTGCGGCCGGTTGTGGTCCGGCGGTTCCGTCGATGATACGGGGGCGGCGCGTCGGCGGATGCCGCGGGAATCGGGACGGGTGCGCCCGATCGGTCATTTTCCAGAGGGGCGGCAGGTATAATCGCGCGCTTTCCCGCCTCGAAAAGATCCCCGATGGAAGCACAATACCGCCCGGCCGACGTGGAGCGCTCCGCGCAGCAGGCCTGGGAGGCGTCCGGTGCGCACCGCGCCGTGGAGACGCCGGGCAAGCCGAAGTACTACTGCCTGTCCATGTTCCCGTACCCGTCCGGCAAGCTGCACATGGGCCACGTCCGCAACTACACCATCGGCGATGTGCTGACGCGGTTCCACCGGATGCGCGGCTACAACGTGCTGCAGCCCATGGGCTGGGATGCCTTCGGTCTGCCGGCCGAGAACGCGGCGATGGCCAACGGTGTGCCGCCGGCGAAGTGGACGTACGACAACATCGCGTACATGAAGAAGCAGCTGAAGTCGCTGGGCTTCGCGCTCGATTGGGAGCGCGAGCTGGCCACCTGCCGGCCCGAGTACTACCGGTGGAACCAGTGGCTGTTCCTGCGGATGCTCGAGAAAGGCATCGCGTATCGCAAGACCGGCGTCGTGAACTGGGATCCGGTCGATCAGACGGTGCTGGCGAACGAACAGGTCATCGACGGTCGCGGCTGGCGTACCGGCGCCGTCGTCGAGAAGCGCGAGATCCCGATGTACTACCTGCGGATCACCGACTACGCGCCCGAGTTGCTGACGGCGCTCGACAGCCTGCCCGGCTGGCCGGAGCGTGTGAAGCTGATGCAGGCCAACTGGATCGGCCGCAGCGAGGGGGTGAACCTCGCGTTTCCGTACACGCTGGAAGGGGAGTCGAAACTGCTGCGGGTCTTCACGACGCGCGCCGACACGCTGATGGGCGTGACCTTCGCCGCGGTCGCCGCGGAGCATCCGCTGGCGACGTTCGCCGCACGGAACAATCCGCCGCTCGCGGCGTTCGTCGAGGAATGCAAGCAGGGCAGCGTCATGGAAGCCGACATGGCGACGCTCGACAAGAAGGGCATGGATACCGGTCTCACGGTGACCCACCCGCTGACCGGTGCCGAGATTCCGGTCTGGGTCGGCAACTATGTGCTGATGGGCTACGGCGAAGGTGCCGTGATGGGCGTGCCCGGCCACGACGAGCGCGACTTCGCGTTCGCGAAGAAATACGGCCTGCCGATCGTGCAGGTCACCGAAGTGCCGGGCAAACCGTTCTCGCTCGACGGCTGGCAGGAGTGGTATGCCGACAAGACGTCGTGCCGCTGCGTCAATTCCGGCAAGTACGACGGTCTCGACTATCAGGCGGCGGTGGATGCCATCGCCGCCGATCTCGGCGCGAAGGGCTACGGCGAGAAACAGACGACGTGGCGGCTGCGGGATTGGGGCATCTCGCGGCAGCGCTACTGGGGTACGCCGATCCCGCTGATCCATTGCGACGCCTGCGGCGATGTGCCGGTGCCGGACGATCAATTGCCGGTCGTGCTGCCTGAAGATTGCGTGCCCGACGGCTCCGGCAATCCGCTGCGCAACCGTCCCGACTTTCTCGACGTCGATTGCCCGAAGTGCGGCCAGCCCGCGCGGCGCGAGACCGACACGATGGATACCTTCGTGGATTCATCGTGGTACTACCTGCGCTACGCGTGTCCGGACAACGCGGCTTCGATGGTGGACGACAGGGTGCCGTACTGGATGCCGGTGGATCAGTACATCGGCGGCATCGAGCACGCGATCCTGCACCTGTTGTATTCGCGGTTCTGGACCAAGGTCATGCGCGACCTGGGTCTGATCACCGTGGATGAACCGTTCGCCAATCTGCTGACCCAGGGCATGGTGTTGAACGAGATCTTCTTCCGCAAGGAAGGGGCGCGGCTCGTGTACTTCAATCCCGCCGATGTGGAGATCCGGACCGACGACAAGGGCGCGCGCATCGGCGCGGTGCTGAAGCGCGACGGTCAGCCGGTGGAGACCAGCGGCATCGGCACCATGTCGAAGTCGAAGAACAACGGTGTCGATCCGCAGGCGCTGATCGAGCAGTACGGTGCCGACACCGCGCGCTTCTTCATGATGTTCACGAGCCCGCCGGAACAGACGCTCGAATGGTCCGACAGCGGCGTCGAAGGCTCCTACCGGTTCCTGCGCCGGGTCTGGGTGTTCGCGCAGGAGCAGTCCGCGACGATCGGTGCGGTGGCCGGCACAACGTTCACGGCAGCCGACGCCACGCTGCGCCGCGAAGTGCACACGGTGCTGAAGCAGGCGACCTACGACATGGAGCGCAAGCAGTTCAACACCGTCGCGTCCGCCGGCATGAAGATCCTGAATGCGCTGCAGGACGCTGTCGGCACCGCGAGCGCGGCCGCACTGCGCGAGGGAACCGGTATCCTGCTCCGGGTGCTGTATCCGGTCACGCCGCACCTGACCCACGTGCTGTGGTCGGAGCTGGGGTTCGGCAGCGACATCACCGTGGCACCCTGGCCGGACGTCGATGCCGCCGCGCTGGACCGGAGCGAGATCGAGCTGGTGCTGCAGGTGAACGGGAAACTGCGCGGCAGCATCACCGTCGCGAAGGATGCGACCCGAGAAGCCATCGAACACCTTGCGCTGGAGAACCCGAACGTGCAGAAATTCGTGGACGGCCAGCCGGTGAAGAAAGTGGTGGTGGTACCCGGCCGGTTGGTGAACGTCGTCGTCTGACCGCAGGAACGAGTGAAGGTGTCCATGAGCGACAGTGAACGGACCGGACCGGTGAACCTGCAGCGCCGCACATGGCTGGCGCTGGCGGGCGGCGCGGTGTTGTCCGGCTGCGGTTTCCAGCTGCGCGGCCGCGCCGATCTGCCGTTCGAGACACTGTACGTCGAAGGCATGGACTACTCCCCGTTCACGGCGCAGTTGAAGCGTGCGGTCGAGAGCGGCAGCAACGCACGGTTGTCCGAGCGTCCGGAAGAGGCCCAGGCGATCCTGCAGTTGCTCGGCGAAGCGCAGGACCGCGCGATTCTCACGGTGTCCGGCGGCGGTCGGGTGCGGGAGTTCCAGCTGCGCTATCGCGTCGCGTTCCGGCTGCACGACGGCAAGGGACGTGAATGGCTGCCGCCGGACGAAGTGGTGCTGCGGCGGGACCTGACCTTCGACGACACCGCGACGCTGGCCAAGGAAGCGGAGGCGGTGCTGCTGTTCAAGGACATGCAGACCGACGCGGTCGCGCAGGTGCTGCGCCGGATCCAGGCCGTCCGCGCGTCCACGCAGTACG
>JAHCKV010000193.1 GCA_026125595.1 Burkholderiales bacterium
GTTCCGGCCGGGCGGCCGTCGTCGGCGCGGTCGACCACGTCAGTTGCACCGGCATCGAGAAGGATTCGGCCGGAGCACCGGTGAGCGTTTGCGATTCCCGGGCCACGGACAGCACGATCTCGTCGACCTCCACCGGTGCGTTTTTCGGTCGCAGGAAGATGAAAGCGACCTCGGTGCCGCCGCCGGCGGGCAGCGGCCGCGGCGTACTGGTGAAGAGATCCGCCACGGCCGAGCCGCGGTGCAGCGCGCGAACCTGGACGCGGGTGGGTTCGGGGTCTTCCAGGGCGAATCGCACGAAGAAGTTCTCGCCGCTGGCCAGCGTGGCCGGTGACGGCGGATCGGTTTCCAGAACGTTCAGCGACGCCGCCATCGCGGCTCCGGACAACAGCGCCAACAGCCCGGCGGCGACAGCCGCGACGATGGTGCGCATCGGGCCGCCGTCCCCGCTATTCGGGCAGCGGAATGAACTCGGTTTCGCCGGGCACTGCCGCGAATGCGCCGTCGCGCCAACGCTGCTTCGCGGCTTCGATGCGCTCGCGGGTCGACGACACGAAGTTCCACCAGATGAACCGCTCCCCGTGCAGCGGTGCGCCGCCGAGGATCATCACCCGCGTGGCGGTCGTGGCCCGGACATCGATTTCCGAGCCGGGTTCCAGCACCAGCATCTGGCCTTCGACGACCGGCTGGCCGTCGATCTGCGCATCGCCTTCGACGACGTAGATGGCGCGGTCCACGTGTTCCGTCGGGATGCCCAGGCATGCGCCCGCCGCGAGATCCGCGGTCGCATACAACGTCGACGACAGCACGGGTGTCGGTGCCGTGAGCCCGAAGCCGGTGCCGGCGATGAGTCGTAGCGCGACGCCGGGCGCTTCGAGCGTCGGCAACTCGCGCGCGGGGATGTGCGTGAACGTCGGTGCCGTCTCTTCCAGGTCGCGGGGCAATGCGACCCAGGTCTGGATGCCGTGCAGTCCGGAGCCGGCGCTGCGCAGATCGTCGGGCGTGCGTTCGGAATGGACGATGCCCGACCCCGCCGTCATCCAGTTGACATCACCCGGCGCGATGCGCTGCGCGACGCCGAGACTGTCGCGATGCTGGATCGCGCCGTCGAACAGATAGGTGACCGTCGCGAGTCCGATATGCGGGTGGGGCCGGACATCGATGCCGTGGCCGGCGTCGAAACGGGCAGGGCCCATGTGATCGAAGAAGATGAATGGACCGACCAGCCGGACAGCGGCGGCCGGCAGGCATCGGCGTACGGTGAATCCGCCGATGTCGCGGACATGGGGGGCGAGAAGGGTGTGCGGCATGAGCGCATTATCGCGCGACGTGGCGCTTTGCAGGAGCCCCGCGTCAACCGGTTCCGGGCGATCCCGTTGCGGCCGGCTGCCGACCTTCGTCTTCGCCATCATGAAACGCGCTTCACTCGACCGACTTCGTACGCTTCGCACCTGGCGGGCCCATTTGCGGCGGCATTCCGCCGACGTCGCCTGCGTCTGCGAGCGGCAGCCCGGCCGGTTCCGGAAAGGGCAGCGGATCGGCGGCTGCGGCAACCCCCGCTGCTGGCTGTGCCATCACGACAAACTGGCGGGTATCCCCACCCGCCACGAGCAGCGGGCCCGCGCGCGTCTGGCCGAGGGCGTCGTCGAACTCGACGCCGACGAACCGGACTGACCCGGATCCGCCGGGGCTCGGCGGAACAGGCAATCCCGATCCGTCAGGCGGCCTTGCGATCCGCGATCTCCGGCATGCGGGCACGCCGCTTTGCCGCCGCATCCTTCAGCGCCGTCCGCAGGCCTTCCTCGACGACCGGATGATAGAACGGCATTTCGAGCATGCGATCCACCGTCATGTCCGACTGGATCCCCCACGCGAGCAGATGGGCCAGGTGTTCCGCATCGGGGCCGATCATCTCGGCGCCGAGCACGGCGCCGGTCGCGGTGTCCGCGTAGACGTGCAGCAACCCCCGATTGCGCAGCATCACGCGGCTGCGCCCCTGATCCTCGAACGACACCACGCCGGTCACGACGGCATCGGGGTCGAGCGCATCGCGACGCTGACCGACGACGGCCATCTGCGGATCGGAGAACACGACGGCCAGCGGCGTACGGCGCGGGCCGGGCCGCACGTCCGGATAGCGCGCGGCATTCTCTCCGGCGATGCGGCCTTCGTCGGCGGCTTCATGCAATACCGGCCGATCATTGTCGGCGTCACCGGCGATGAAGATCGCGCTGTCGCCGCACCGCAGTGTCAGCGGGTCGAAACGGGGCACGCCGCGATCATCGAGCGCGAGTCCGGTCGTTTCGAGGCCGAGGCCGCGCACGTTCGGTGTGCGCCCCGTCGCGGCGATCACGTACTCGACCACGGTGATCGTCGGCGTGCCGTCCGGGCCGATGTGGCGGATCAGCACACCGTCCGGGATGCGGCCGACACTGGAGACGCGGGCATCCGGATCGAGCGGGAATTCCATCTGGAATGTGCGTGTCGCGTGGTCCCGCACCGCGGGGTCGGAAAACGGCCCGACCCGGCTGCCGGCGCCGAACACACTGACGCTGACGCCCAGACGCCGCAGCGCCTGACCGAGTTCCAGTCCGATGACGCCGGGTCCGAACACCGCGACCGATCGCGGCAGATCGTCCCAGTCGAACACGTCGTCGTTGACGACGAGCCGGTCGGCGGCTCCGGTCAGAATCTGCGGAATGCCCGGGGACGAGCCGGTGGCGATGATTGCGGTCTCGAAGCGGATCCGGATGTCGTTGTCGACCTGCAGCGTATCGAGATTGACGAAGCGAGCGCGGCCGTGGACCCGGTGGCGTTCCGGAATGGCTGCCACGCCGTCCAGCACGAAACCCACGAATCGGTCGCGTTCCTGCTTCACTCGCTCCATCACGGCGCGCCCGTCGACGCGAACCTGTCCGTCGACGCGCAGACCGAACGCGTTCCACCGCGTGGGGGCATGGGCGGCTTCGGCCGCGGCGATCAGCAGCTTGCTCGGCATGCAACCGACGCGGGCGCACGTGGTGCCGTGGGGACCCGCTTCGATCAGCAGGGCGCGCTTGCCGCCCGCGATGGCGGCCCGGTAGGCGGCGAGTCCGGCGGTGCCGGCGCCGATGATGGCGATGTCCGTGTCGAGGTGTCGCATGGTCTGCATCCTTGCTTGGTGTGGCGTCGGAGAGCCGAAGGGCTCCCCGGTCGTTGCGCGTTCAGGCCGCTTGGGCCTTGCGAATCCATTGCTCGAGTTCGTCGGCGCCACCGATGTACTCACCGTTGATGAAGATCTGGGGCACCGTGCCCTTGCCGGTAACGGCGCCGACCACGCGGCTACGGACCGTGTGCGGCAACGGCACTTCGGCGTAGTTGTAACCGCGCCCGGTCAGCAGCGTCTTGGCGCGGGCGCAGTGGGGGCAGCCTTCGCGCGTGAAGATCGCGACCTGATCCGGCCGGCCGGCGGACGGGTCGATGTAGTTGAGCATCGTGTCGGCGTCGGACACTTCGAACGGGTCGCCGGCCTTGTCGGGTTCGATGAACATCTTGTCGATCACGCCATCCTTCACCAGCATCGAATAGCGCCAAGACCGCTTGCCGAAACCGAGATCGGATTTGTCGACCAGCATGCCCATGCCTTCCGAGAACTCGCCGTTGCCGTCCGGGATCAGGGTGATGTTGTCGCTTTCCTGATCCTTCGCCCATTCATTCATCACGAACGTATCGTTGACCGACACGCAGAGGATGGAATCGACACCCTTGGCGCGAAACGCCGGGGCCAGCTCGTTGTAGCGCGGCAGGTGCGTCGACGAGCACGTCGGCGTGAATGCGCCCGGCAACGAGAACACGGCGACCGTCTTGCCGGCGAACAGATCGTCGGTCGTGACGCTCTTCCACTCGTTGTTCTCGCGGATCCGGAACGTGACGTTCGGGACGCGCTGGCCCTCGCGGTTCTTCAACATGGGTGCCTCCAGGGAGTTGAGTTCGTCGGAATGGACGGGAGTCTTGTGTGCATGGCCGAGAGTCTGCGTTTTCGGCAGCTGCGGCGGCCAATACCTTGTTACGATTCCGACGATAGGTTCACGCTATCGGGGATGCGGGACGGGCCATGACCTTGCAGGAACTGAAGTACATCGTCGCGGTGGCGGAGGAACGTCACTTCCGGCGCGCTGCCGAGCGGTCGTTCGTGAGTCAGCCGAGCCTGAGCGCGTCGGTGCGCAAGCTCGAAGACGAACTCGGCATCAAGATCTTCGAGCGCGGTCCGGGCGAGGTGCTGCTGACCGAGGTGGGTGAACAGGTGGTGGCCCAGGCGCGGCGGGTGCTGGAGGAGGCGGAGAACGTGAAGGCCGTGGCCAAGCAGCGCCGCGATCCGCTGGTCGGCGTATTGCGTTTCGGCGTGATTCACACCATCGCCCCCTACCTGTTGCCCGATCTCGTCGTCGGTCTGCGGGCCGCGGCGCCGGGCATGCCGCTGGATATCGAAGAGAACATGACCGCCAATCTCGATCAGATGCTGCGCAGCGGCCTGATCGACGTCGCGATCCTCGCGCTGCCGTACGCCGCCACCGGCATCGAGACGCAGCCGCTGTATGACGAAGCGTTTCGCGTCGTCGTGCCGGCGGGCCATCCGTGGGCGCGGCGCAAGGCGATCCATCCGGACGAACTGCACGGGCAGAACCTGCTGCTGCTCAGCATCGGCCATTGTTTTCGCGACCAGGTGATGGACGCGTGCCACGAGTTCTCGCGACCGGCGTCCCCCGGCAAGGAAGGCAATTCACTGGAGACGCTTCGCAGCATGGTCGCCTCCGGCCTCGGCATCTCGGTGCTGCCGGCATCGGCGGCACTGCCGCGCTACGCCAGTCCACTGGTGAAGGTGCTCGACTTCGCGGAGCCGCGGCCGGTCCGTCGGGTCGTGATCGCGTACCGTTCGGGTTTTCCGCGCCTGGATGCGATTCGTGTGATCGTCGAAACCATCAAGGGGCTGTCGTTGCCGATCACGCCGCTGCCGGCGGCGTGATCGGGGCGCGGCTACGGGATGGCCCGCAGCCGGCCTTCTTCGAGCAGCGTGCGCAACGCTTCGCGTTTGGTGAGCACGTTCAGGCGGTCGCGATACTCGGTGCAGAATGCGACGACTTCGTCGGGGCACTGTTGCGCCCGTTCCCGCAGCGCCGATCCGATCGCCTTGCGCAGGAAGAACTCCTCGGAGTCGATGGACGGCAGGATGCAGCGGTACAGCAGCCCGGCGTCGGCATCGGCGCCGAGCCGGCGCTGACTCAGGATCGCCGCGCGGCGCAGCCACAGGTCGGTGCCGTTGGCCCAGCGATCGAGCGCCGCGGCCATCTCCGCCGGATACGCGCGCAGCAGCGCCGGTACCCGTGAACCCGACAGATCGTCGCAGGTGTCCCACCATGCGCCGGTGGTGATCATCTCTTCGTAGGGGCGCAGGCACTCCAGCGTCTCGAGCGACTGCCAGGCCTTCACACCGGGCAGATCGATGGCTGCATAGCGCTCTTCGCGAAATTCCGCACCGCGCCATAAGCCGAGCGTCGTTGCCACCAGCGTACCGCTGCTCTCTATGACATGGCGATCGAAGATGGGACGCTGCAGTGCACGACGTTCGATCGCAGGCAACCCCAGGAAGGGCATCGCCGATTTCATATAGGCCTGCATGGGCAGCGCCTTGACCGAATCCGCATGGGCGCGGAAGACGGTACGAATGTCGTCGATGAGAGCGCGATTGGCGCGCGCAGCTGCCATGGGGGCGGAGCGAGTTCGGGAGTGGCTATTCTACGGGGCGGCATGGGCGATGCGCGGCATCGGCGCGGACTTTTTCGAACGCGATGGCCGTCGATGACGGTCACATGGCGGTGTCGCGCACTTCGCTCCGCGATGGCGGTTCCCATTGTTGCGGCAGGGCGGTCGACGGGCTGGCGCGACAAAATTCAAGGTCGTTGCGGAATAACCGTTTCAAGCGATGATTCATCCGCAACTGGAACCGGATCCGATGCCCGTGCCCTTCATTGGTGCGCCGATCGGATTCCTGCGAGGGAGTCGATCGTCATGCCTGAGCGTTCGCGCCACCCGTTCCGTTTGATCGCCGATACGAAGGTCGGCACACGATTGCTGATTCTGGTACTGGGGTTTCTGATCTGGGGCGCCGTGGGCAGTCTGCTGGCGTTCCAGACGTTGCGCGAAGTCCAGGTCAACGGGCCGATCTACGCCCGGCTCGTCGAAGGCAAGGATCTGATCGCCGACATCCTGCCGCCACCGCGCTACATCGTCGAGGCCAATCTGCTGGCCCACGAGTTGTTTCTGGCCGATGCCGCGGAGGACAAGAGCGACCTCGAACAGCGGTTGCGATCGCTGGCCCAGGACTACGCCCGGCGACAGTCTTTCTGGGAGCAGGCGGGGCTGGAAGCGCCGTTGCACCAGGCGCTCGTCGTGAAGTCCCATGAGCCGGCGAACCTGTTCTTCAAGGTCGCGTTCGATGCGTTCCTGCCGG
>JAHCKV010000194.1 GCA_026125595.1 Burkholderiales bacterium
ATCCGGTGAAGTGATCTTCCTCCACCTGCGCGGCGAGATCGGCGACGCGCGAAACGCTGCGCGCGCGCTTCAGGCCGTGGTCGTTGACCGCGACGCCACAGGAGTCGTAGCCGCGGTATTCCAACCGCCGGAGTCCTTCGACGAGAACGGGGACGATGTCACGGTTCGAGACTGCACCGACGATGCCGCACATGTTTTGGGGTCGTGGAGAGAAGTGAAAAAAGAGGGGGAACGTTCCCGGGTCAGGCCGGGGTCTTCTTGGTCGGGCGCTTCCAGCCGGCGATGGAAACCTGCTTCGCGCGGGACACCGTGAGCTGGCCTTCGGGTGCGTCGCGCGTCAGCGTCGTGCCGGCGCCGAGTGTTGCGCCGCGGCCCACGCGCACGGGCGCGACGAGCTGGGTATCGGAGCCGATGAATGCGTCGTCTTCGATGATGGTCTTGCTCTTGTTGGCGCCGTCGTAGTTGCAGGTGATGGTGCCGGCGCCGACGTTGACGTTGCGGCCGATCTCGCTGTCGCCGAGATAGGCCAGGTGGTTGGCCTTGGAGCCTTCGCCGATGGTCGTGGCTTTCACTTCGACGAAGTTGCCGATGTGCACGTCGCGGGCAAGCCGGGCGCCGGGGCGCAACCGCGCGTAGGGGCCGATCTTCGCGACCGGGCCGACGTGGGCGCCTTCCAGATGCGAGTAGGCGGCGATCCGCGCGCCGGATTCGATGACACTGTTCTTGATGACGCAGTAGGGGCCGATCTCGACGTCTTCGCCGATCTGCACGACACCCTCGAACACGCAACCGACGTCGATGGTGACGTCGGTGCCGCAACTGAGTTCGCCGCGCACGTCGATGCGGGCCGGGTCGGCCAGCGTGACGCCGCCGGCCATCAACCGCTTCGCCTGTTCGCCCTGGTGGATGCGTTCCAGCCTGGCGAGCTGGTCGCGGCTGTTGATGCCCTCGACTTCCCAGAAGGCGTCCGGCTGCGTGGTGTGGATGGTCAGGCCATCGGCAACGGCCATGGCGATGACATCGGTCAGGTAGTACTCGCGCTGCGCGTTGTGGTTCGACAGCCGGCCGAGCCAGGCGGCGAGCCGGGCGGTCGGCGCGGCGATGATGCCGGTATTCACCTCGCGGATCGCGCGGGTGGCGTCGTCGGCATCCTTCTGTTCGACGATGCGCTGCACGCGGCCGGCGGCATCGCGCACGATGCGGCCGTAGCCGGTCGGGTCGTCGAGGGTGACGGTCAGCACGCTGAGGGTGTCCGGCTTCGTCAGGACGCGCCGAAGCGTGTCGGTCGAGATCAGCGGCACGTCGCCGTAGAGAACCAGCGTCGTGCCGTCGTCCGCCAGCGCGGGGATGGCCTGCTGCACGGCGTGGCCGGTGCCGAGCTGCGGTTCCTGCAGCACGAACGCGGCACTTTGTTGCGCAAAGGCGGCCGGGACGGCTTCGCCACCGTGGCCGTAGACGATCACGGTCTTCGTCGGCGACAGCGTTGCCGCGGTCGCAAGCACATGACCGAGAAGGGACTTGCCGGCGAGCGGATGGAGGACCTTCGGCAGCGCGCTCTTCATGCGCGTGCCCTTGCCGGCGGCGAGGATGACGATCTGGAGCATTCGGGTGGCGCGGGTGCCGGAAAGGCGGTCGCGGGTGGGTTCGGGGTCGGTAGAGGCCCTAAAGCAAGGGCCGTGCAAACGGTGGGCCGGCGGCTTCTCGGCTCGTCCGGCGTCAGGGCTGGCGGGATTTGCCGCGGCGGCGTCCGGTCATCTTGCAGCAGGGCACTTCGTCGGCCGACGCCAGCGCCCATTCGACCGCCGCTTCCTGGACGGCGGCGGCGGCCCGGGCGTTGGCGTGGTTGATGATGACGACCACGGTCATCGTCCGGCCGTTGGCGCCGTGGACATAGCCGGCGATGGCCCGCACGTCGTCGAGGAAGCCGGTCTTCAGGTGCGCGCGGCCCTTGACCGGCGAGTCGACGAACCGGCGCTTGAGCGTGCCGTCGACGCCGGCGATCGGCAGCGACGCGGCGAACTCGGAACCGAGGGGGCCGTCCCACGCGGCGGACAGCATCCGCGCCAGATTCAGCGGTGACATGCGTTCGATGCGCGACAGACCGGAGCCGTTTTCCATGACCAGTCCCGTCGCCGGCAGATTGCGGCGCGAGAACCATTCGGTGACGACGGCGGCCGACTGCTCGGGCGTCGCGCCGCCGCCGATGCGCAGCGAGAGCGACAGGAACAGCTGCCGCGCCATCACGTTGTTGCTGAACTTGTTGATGTCGCGGATGGCATCGATCAGCGTCGGCGAATCGAAGCTGGCGAACGGTGCCGCGCCCAGCGGGGCAATGCCGAGCCGGACGCGGCCGGACCACGTGCCGCCCAGGCCGCGCCACAGGTGGTCGAACAGTGCCCGCGCATAGTCGAGCGGTGGCAGTGCGCTGAAATGCTTGGTCTGCTCGCCGCACGCCAACGGGAATGCGCCACGGAAGACGAGCGTCGGCGACACCATGTCGACGACCGGCTTCTCGGGCCAGCCCGTGCATGCGCCATCGACGACGGTCATTTCGTTGACGATGCGCAATTCGGGCAGCGGCGGTTCCATCAGGATGCGGACGCGGCGCGTGTCGGTGTCGGGGATGAACGTCAGCCGCACGGATTTGAAGTTGAGCAGCAGCGCATCCGGGCCCTGGTTGTAGGGCCGCGTGCCGTCCCCGTCGAACGCGGAAGGGTCGATGTCGGTGACGGCGAAGAGATTGCGATCGAGCACCAGATCGCCATTGATGTCGGTCAGGCCGCGGCTGCGCAGATTGCGCAGCAGCAGCCACAGGTTCTCGAACGTCAGCCGCGGGTCGGCGCCACCTTTCAGAACGAGGTCGCCGTCCAGTCGTCCATTCGCCTGCAGCGTGCCGTTCAGGTAGGCCTCGGTGCGCCAGACGTAGGCCGGACCCAGCATGTCGAGTGCGGCGTAGGTCGTGACGAGCTTCATCACCGACGCCGGGTTCATCGGTCGATCGGCGTTGAACGACAGCAGCGTTTCGCCGCCGGGTTCTTCCACGTGGATGCCGATTGCACTCTGCGGCACGTTCGCCGCCTTCAGCGCGGCGACGACGGACGGCGGCAGGCCGGCTGCGCTCGCGACGGCGACCCAGGCGGCGAGCAGGCCACCGATGATGAGTCGGGCGCGCATCACAGCTCGACCGTTTCGCCAGGCGCCGGCACGCGGATGTCCGGCCAGCCGAGCCGATCGACGATCACGTCGCGGAACATGTGCTGCGTCGAGCGTTCGCCGTGGACCAGGAACACGCTGCCGGGCGGACGCTCGAAATGGCCGAGCCAGTCGAGCAGGGCAGCCTGGTCGCCATGGGCGGAGAGCCCGCCGATCGTGTGGACGCGTGCGCGGACCGGTACCTCGTCGCCGAACAGACGCACGGTGGTGGCACCGTCGACGATCCGCCGGCCCAACGTGCCGCCGGCCTGGAAGCCGCAGATGACGACGGCGGATTCGGCACGCGGCAGGTTCTCGCGCAGGTGATACTTGATGCGGCCGGCTTCGCACATGCCGCTGGCGGAGATGATGACAGCGCCGCTCCTGACCTGATTGATCGCGATGGAATCCTCCACGTCCTGCGTGAACAGGATCTCCGGCTGGCCGCGGCGGCTCCGCAGCCAGGCCATGCCTTCGCGGGCTTCGGGCTCGAGTGTGTCGAGGTGCTTCAGCGTGACCTTGGTGGCTTCGAGCGCCATCGGCGAGTCGACGTAGATCTTCATGTCGGGCACACGGCCTTCGCGATGCAACCGCAGCAGCAGATAGACGATGTCCTGTGCGCGGCCGACGGCGAACGCGGGGATCACGACGTTGCCGCCGCGGTTCACGAGCGTGTCGGTCACCGCTTCGGCAAGTTCGGTGAGCGTTTCGGCCATCGGGCGATGCAGCCGATTGCCGTAGGTCGACTCCATGATCAGTACGTCGGCCTCGCTGGGGAACTCGTGGTCGCGTACCAGCGGGTGGCCGGGCTGACCGAGATCGCCGGAGAACACCAGCTTGCGCGCCTGCGGGCCGTCTTCGACCTGCACTTCGATGAAGGACGACCCGAGGATGTGACCGGCGTCGCGAAAGCGGCAGCGCACCGTGTCGTGGGGACGCGCTTCGTTGCCGTACTTCACCGGCTTCAACTGCTTCAGTGTCTGCAGCGACTGGACCACGGTGTACAGCGGCGCCGGATCGGCTTCGCCGCGGCGATGCTCCCGCACGCGGCGCCGTGTGGACCATTCGGCTTCCTTCTCCTGGATGTGCGCACTGTCGGGCAGCATGACACCGAGCAGATCGGCGGTCGGTTCGGTACACCAGATCGGTCCGCGGAAGCCGAGCACGACGAGGCGCGGCAACAGACCGGAATGATCGATGTGCGCGTGCGTGAGCAGCACGAAGTCGAGCGTTCGCACGTCGATGTCGAGCGCGTCGTGGTTCTTGCCGTCGGCGTCGCGTCCGCCCTGGAACATGCCGCAGTCGACGAGAAAACGCGTGCGGGATGTCTCCACCAGAAAGCAGGATCCGGTGACCTCCTCGGCGGCACCGAGGAACGTGATTCTCATGGAGCGGAACTCCGACATGGATGGTGAAGCGGACTGCCGCGTGGGGCGGATCTGCATCGTGAATCTGCTAGCACTCTCGGGTCGCGGCTGCGAATCGAGTGTGCGCGAATCGGTGCGGTGCAGAGCGACGAATCGGTGCGCCACTTCGATGCGTGCGGCGATGAACATCGGCCGCAATTATCGGTGCGCGTCGTGCGCACACTCAAGCTGCATGGATTGGCTCCGATCTTGCTGAAGGAGACACACGCACCGTTGCCGAAGCTCCGAGCGTACCGGTGTCCGATTCCTGGAGGCTGAGTATGGAATTGCTTGAACGCATCGAAAGCCAGATGTCCGCGACGCGGTTGCCGCTGGTGGCCATCACGATCGCCGCCGTGCCGAAACCCGACACGCCGGTGATCATGACGCTGCACTGGCACGGCTTCGTGAAGGAACGATTGATCGACGACGCGTCGCGCGAACCGGTGGCATTCACGCCGATTCCGAGTTCCGCGCTGCAGGTCAATCAGCGGTGGGACGATCTGCTGGACCTCGATCGCGCGGCGCTGGAAGCGGGCTGGGAACTGGGTGCGTGGGATGTCTCTCGGGCCGAACTGCCGTCGTGCATCCGGCCCGGTGCGCCGTCGCGCGACGCGATGGATTGCCTCAAGGCGTTCGGTCAGTTCCCGTGGGGGGTCAACGGCAACGATGTCGTGGTCGCCGATGCGCCGGATGCCGACGAGCTGGTGTCGGTGGCGTCCCGGACCGGCTATCTCATGTATCTGTTCCGGCCGGTCCACGGCGGCATCTGGGGCGATGTCGCGGACGATCGGACCTTGCGTCCGGACGGGACGCGGGAGCCGCCGTGCCCGGTCGAGCCGATCGTGCCGCGGGTCGATCGGGCGCGCCGGACGGTCTATCGATTCGGCGTCGCCGACGCGTTGATCGCGAACTGATCGGTTTCCTGCTTCTTTCTGCCACTGTCGGACCCTCCCTCGCGCTCTCCGGGGGAGGGCAGCAACGGCTCGCGCGACCTCGTCCGGTGCGCGACTTGGTCACCTGAAGTTAGTGCTGGCTTGCGCTGAGATCCCTTGGGGATCGAATGCGATCTGAAGTCGTCACGCTATCCGCGATGGCGCCGTCGGGCGTTCCGATCGGGCGTTCCGCCGCGTGCCCCGATCCCGTCTTCTTAAGCCTTCCCGGAACTTCCTTATGCATGGGGGTTGCCCTGGCGGGGTGCTCTTACGTACTATTAGCACTCTATCCCGGCGAGTGCTAGCAAGGTTCGGCGCTCGGCTTCAACCACTGACCAGTAACGGAGTCACCCATGAAAATTCGTCCGCTGCACGACCGTGTGATCGTCAAGCGCCTCGAGGAAGAACGTAAGACCGCCTCCGGCATCGTGATTCCCGACACCGCCGCCGAGAAGCCCGATCAGGGTGAAATCGTTGCCGTCGGTACCGGCAAAGTCCTCGAAGACGGCAAGGTCCGCACGCTGGAAGTGAAGAAGGGCGATCGCGTGCTCTTCGGCAAGTATTCCGGTCAGACCGTCAAGGTCGACGGCGAGGAACTCCTCGTCATGCGCGAAGAAGACATCATGGGCGTGATCGAGGCCTGAAGCCTCTCACCCCTATCCGACCCCATTTCAGGAGCGCACAACAATGGCAGCTAAGGAAGTCAAATTCCATGATTCCGCCCGTCACCGCATCGTGGCCGGCGTCAACATTCTGGCCGACGCGGTCAAGGTCACCCTCGGCCCCAAGGGTCGCAACGTCGTTCTGGAGCGCTCGTTCGGCGCCCCGACCATCACCAAGGACGGTGTCTCCGTCGCCAAGGAAATCGAACTGAAGGACAAGTTCGAGAACATGGGCGCGCAGTTGGTCAAGGACGTCGCGTCCAAGACCTCCGACA
>JAHCKV010000195.1 GCA_026125595.1 Burkholderiales bacterium
CTCGTACCTCCACCCTTCGGCATCGCGCCCATCATGTCCATGTCGTCGTCCATGGCCATCGCGGGCGCGGAACCCATCGCCGGCGAACCGCTGTTCTTCGGCATCGCGGCCATTGCATCGCCAGCCCTCCGGGGCTTCATCCGTTTCGCCGGAGCCTGTTGCCGTTCCACGGCCGTCCGAAGATCGGACACCTGCTTGCGCAGGGCGCGGAGTTCATTGGCGAGGGCGTCCTTCCCGCCGGCATTGCCCTTCTTCGCCATAGTCGAGTCCGGCATGCCCATCGCATCGTCTTCCGCACGGGCCGGCTCGTTCGCGGTCAACGTCCAAATGCATGCGCCCAACAGCGCGCCGTATGCCGCGATCCTACCGAGGTCCACGCGAACAGCCAGAGAATGCCGTACTGCCGATAGAACGTGTTTCATCTCGATACTCCTTTGTGGATGACGAGCGTCGCCCCGCGCCCATTGCCGGCCCGAAGGTGTCCGGCGGACGAGGTGTTGCTTGCCGACAATCGTCGGACGGTGCGGCAGCCCTGGATGAGGACGTGTCGCGCCGACGGGACGATTCATCGGCAACGCGGTCGTTCGTGGACCGCGATGGGATCAATGCCGCTTTGTTGGTGGTTCGAGCGCGAGATGCCCAAGAACCGTTGTGTACCCGGACCACGCGGCGGTCCTGGTACCGAGAAAATCCTTCTCACGAAGACCCGAGCGTGGAGTCATGACACCGTCGCCTGCCTGCGCGGCGCAGTGACGTCCATCCGGCACGCCACTGCGGAACTGCGTCAGAGGACGATCACTTCATATCCGCAGCGGTCTCCTTGTGCGCCTTGGCGAGATCCAGGTACTCCGCGGCCGCTTGGTCGGAGAGCTTCGCGAGATTCTCGCAATGGGACGCCATTCCATGGGACCCATCTCCGCGTCCAGTCGGAGAGCTGTGGTAGAACTTCGCGAGATTGCGATGCTTCTGCGCTTCGGCCTTTGCCGTGCCAGCGGCCTTCTCGTAGTCCGCTGCAATGGCCTCGTGGTCGGCTTTGGTCTTGGCGCTTGCCAACGCTTTCTCGGTGGGAGAGGGCGTCTGGGCAGTGGCGCATCCCACCTGACCAACGATTGCCGCCAGTGCTGCGGCACACAACAGGGAACGTACTCCGGTCTTGCTCATTTCAAACTCCTTGGGTTGACCACTTTGAGTTCTCGAGCCGCGCACAATGCGCGCTCGCGCTTTTCTGCAGATCCGAAAGCCCCCGGGACTTCCAATGTGAGCGCGTTATGCGATCCCGCGATCATGTTCGCGTCTTGTGGTATTCATGGGCGACTCCGCCGGAAACGAGATCGATTCGGACACGCTGCTAACCAGCGGTAGCGTGAACCGGAAAGTCGCTCCTCCACCCGGCGGTGAACGCGCCCGGATTTCGCCGCCATGGAGTTCGACGATGCGCTTGGCGATCGCGAGGCCGAGACCCATCCCGCCTTTTGCGGGCTGCGTACCACGATCTCCGCGAAAGAACCGTTCGAACACCAATCCGATCTGGTCTGCTGCAATGCCCGGCCCAGTGTCGGTCACCTGCACCTCTGCCCATGCACCCACGAGCTTTACGTCGAGACGAACAACCCCACCGGGTGGGGAATGCTCGATTCCGTTCTGAATGACATTGCCGAGCAGCCGTTCGACCATCACGGGATCGGCATCGAGGGGAGGGGACGCATCGAGACCCGTCGGGACGAGCAGCACAATGCCCTTCGCGGTGGCCGCCGTTTCGAGGCGCCGTTGCACGGCAGTCACTGCTTCTGCGAGAGGAAACGGCTCGCGGTCCGTCTTCATCTCCGGAGACTCGAGGCGGGCGAGATCCATCAAGTCATCGAGCAACCGGAGCAACAGCTTGGTCTCGTCGAGCGAAATCGCACATAAGCGCTTGCGCTCCTCGTCACCGAGATGATCTCGCGATGCGACGGTCTCGAGATATCCGGACAAGGAGGAAATGGGGGTACGCAGATCGTGCGAAATGCCGGCGAACAGGACACGGCGTTCGTCATCGGCTGCCCGCAGTGCCTGCACCTGCTGGGCGATCCGCGTCGCCAGCCCCGCCACCCCCTGTTCGAGTCGTGCAATCTCCGTTGGAGCCGAACGGCCGCTAACGTGCGTGGCGGGCGACATCGGCGCGGCGGCATCGAGCGATTCCACGTGCCTTGCCAGACGCGTGAGTGGATCGGAAATGCCGCGCAAAGCGAAATGCGAGGCCAGCGCCGTCAGTGCGACCCAGCAGCCGACGAGCCAAGCCAAGTCCACCCAAGAGATGCTTCCAAGGAGGGAAAGATCCTTGAGCACGATATAGAGATAACCTCGAACTCCCCCGATTTCCACGGGCTCGATGGCTACCGGTTTCGCCCTGCCATTGGGTTTCGGGTCGACGCCGATGAGCGCCCGATGGTCCGGCCTTGATACGGTTGTTGCGAGGACATCTCGGGAGACGACGCCGAATCGGCTCACGGGGAGGCCAGTAGACGACGCAAGAACGGTACCTTTCTGGTCTACCCAGTAGAGGTCGACGGCAGGATTGAGCCCGCCCATTTGCTGCAATGTGGCGTCCGCGCGAGCGACATCGATGCCAGCTGCGGAATTGCCGAGCCCCTGACCCAGGAGCAAGGCCGCGAAGCCCGGGTCGTAGGCTTCGAACAGTTCCCAGTGGGCATGTTCGTGCGACCGTTGCATCGACCACAGGACCATCGAAAGCATGACGACGCACACGAGGAGAACCACGGCCAGCAATCGGACTCGTATGGTGCCAAACACGGATGCACTCATCCCCGGCGTTCGGACCCGAAACGGTAGCCGACACCCCAGACCGTCATGATGTACATCGGGTGCGTCGGATCCGGCTCGATCTTTGAGCGCAGGCGATTGATGTGCGATTTCACCGTATTGTCGAGCCCAGAGTAATCCTGACTCCAGACGAGATCGAGCAACTGGGAGCGAGTGAAAACGCGGCCCGGACTGCGCGCGAGTATCCACAGCAGATCGAACTCGGTCGCGGTCAACATCACCGGCTTGCCCGCCACGGTAACGCCGCGGGTGTCTTCCTCGATCAGGATGTCGCGGTAGGACAAGATGGTCCCCGATGCTGGCGCTGTGGAACCTTCACTTCTACGATCAACCCGCCGCAACTGCGCCCGCACGCGTGCCAGGAGCTCGGAGACGCCGAACGGTTTCGAGACGTAATCGTCCGCCCCGGCATCGAGGCCTGCCACGCGATCGGCCTCGGTGAAACGGGCGGACAGGATGAGAATCCGTGAGGTGATCCCCTTGCTTCGAAGTTTCGAGCAGATGCTCAGCCCGTCCATTCCCGGGAGCGACACGTCGAGAACGACGAGGTCGAACTTCTCCGCCGCCGCCTGCAGGTAACCGCTGTTGCCGTCGTGCGTGACCGCCACCTCGAAGCCTTCGCGTTCAAGGTGCATTCGCACGAGATTCGCAAGATTGACGTGATCCTCGATGACGAGAATCCGCTGCAACGGCACTTCTACGGAATCCACGGCACCGTGAACCAATCTCGGCCTTGGCGGAGCGTGTGACCGATCTGCGGGCGCCGCATGGTTATCAGAAAGCATTTCCCACCCCCTTCAACATGCCTCCAGATCAGTTTCCTCGTCATTGGTCACGCTTCCGTCACGCCTCCACGGCCAACACTTGATCCAGGTCAATGGCACTTCACATCCGAGGCGATGTCGCGGGGCACGCCGTTCGTGCGTCGTGGTGATTCGATCGCATACACCGACGGGAGGTACGTTACAAAACATCCGTCATCGGGTAAGGCTATCGCGATGTTCAACGCGGTACCGTGGTCCATGAAGGGAAGCGTCCCGGTTGGCATTCGAGCCTTCCGGCGCTCTTGAGATGCCTGCGTGAGCGTGACCGGCACTCGTGTCCACCAACTCGCGATACTCTGTTGCGGACAGGTTTGGCAACTGCCCGACGAAGGCCACCAGATCCCAGATCGCTTCGTCCTCCATCCCGCCCTTGGACCAGGCCGGCATCCCCGAGGCCTTGATGCCGTGCTTGATGATCCAGAAGCGTCTCGCCGGGTCCGTGTCGACGTTCGAAGGGCCCGTGGCGGTTTTCGCGAGGCTCGGCGGTTCGGGATAGAGACCCTTGCGAAGTTCGGAGTCCTCCGTTTCGGGCGACAGATGGCAACCTGCACACATGGCGGCGTAGTTACCTGCGCCGCGGCGCAATCGGACCGGATCGGCAAGATCGTCGGGCGGTTTCACCGCTTCGGAACGCCGCGCGATGGCCCTGTCGCGGGCGAACTCGATGAGCCGATACACCGTCGGTCCATGCGGGGAATCGGCGGCGATGTCGATCCACCCGTTGTACAAGACGATCACGGTAGCTAAGGCTGCAGCCCCGAGCGTACCGACGACGCCGATCAGAATCTTCATCATGGTCGACCTCCTGTGCGGGCAATCGCGTGACTCCGTGAGCACACCGATAGGTGCCATTCCGTCATCCAGCCATCGTGATCGCGGCGGGCATCGAGTGCCGCGCGATTGGGGCGTCGTTCAAGTGCCAGGTATCCTCCCCCGCAATTTGATTCGCCAGTGCCGGTCATGGCCGCGCTCGTAGGGTGCCGGACGCGGACTGACCAGGTGCCGATCACGTCCACCACCCGGCGATGCGTGCCCGCTCGACCGCACCGAGCCAATACCAGATGACCATCCACCAGAGGTTGTCGAGCAGGGCGCGTCGGACCGCAGACGTCGAAACCTGCAACGTGAGAGGTGCCACATAGCCCCGCCATCGTGGCCAAAACGCGGGCACCCGCCGGCGATAGTCGAGGAACCGGGTACCGAAGAGTTCGGCCAGCTTTCGTTCTTCGCGCCGCATCGTGAACGGATAAGTGAGCAGCCAGATCAGCGGCAACGCGGGTCCCACGATGGGATGATGCGTTTGCAGTGCGATGCCGATCACTCCCACGAGCGTGAAGAGATACAGCGGATGCCGCACCAGGCTGTAAGGGCACCACTGTGCAGAGCTCCCGGTCCTTTCGACCTCCAACGAAGGTCAGAGTCCAGACTCGTCCGAACACTGCGCACAGAACGAGCATGAAGCTCAGGAGCTGATGCGATTCGCCGTGCGCTTCGAGCGTGGCGGGCAGCATGGATCCGGGCAGCCAAGGCGCCGCAACGGCGAGGCTCAAGACAACGATGCGGCCGGCCTCGGCGCGCCTGTTCAGCAAAAATGGTATCGGCATCATGGTCTCCCTCGCGCTCTCATCAAGCGTGTTCAATCGGTGGTTACAAATGCCGCCAGGCGGCCGAGCACATTCGCTGCGGCGGCTGTCCGATGGTGGCGGCTCACTTCGCCGGTTCGATCGCGGTGTTCGTGAACTGCCCGTCGATCTTTTCCGCGGTGAACGGCGTACATGATCGTGCCGGCTGCCATGACGGCGCCGATACTGACGATTCCGACGAGTATCTTCGACATGTGCGCTGTCTTCAGGGCTGAATCGGGCGAACCGGTTCCGTACCACGGGCGTTCTCGCCGCGGCCGGCCGACGATTCATCGGCCGGCGTTGCGATGCCGGCGGGATCCACCTGGGGCTTTCCGGCAACCACGCGTCTTCCATCTCGAGCGATCACAGCGAGAGGGATGCCGCGGGCCGCGAGGGTTTCGAACGTCTGTGGCGACATGAGCGCCAGCGGGCGGACGTCCTTTCGCCAGCGCTCCTCGAACCGGTCGACGTTCGGGACGCCGCGCCATGGCTCCATCCGCAGGCCGAGAGCGAGCTCGTCACTGTAGTCGACGAGCGTCAGAGGTTTGCGGAGATAGAACGGCAGCGTGTGGTCGAAAGTCCGCACCGAGTAGAACGGTTCGGTCGGGTCCAGGTGCGGTCGGACGATGCCCGCGAGGTCGTATGCGGATCGGCTTCCGCGCAGGGCATTGTGCCCGGCGACCAGCAGTTGCGTTCCGCCGTGGACTCCCATCGCCAAGGCGAGCAGGGCGGGCAACGCCACTCGATCGACGGTCCGGCGCGCGAGCCTCCAGGCGAGCGCACCTCCGATTATCCATGCCGTGCCACCGGCAACGATCCAGAGTGCATAGGCCCCGTACGGCGCTCGGGCAGCATCGCGTGTGGCCCCGTACAGGTTCGCCGAGCCAATCGCGACGATGATGAGACCCGTGACGCAAGTGAAGGCGGAAAGCTCGCGATACGCACGCCGCCCGGCGCCGGCGAGCCCGATGCCTGCGAGCATCGCTAGCGGCGGCACCGCGGGTAGGATGTACCCGGGCAGTTTCGACCGCGACACCGTGAAGAACGCGAGCATCGCCAGGGCCCACAGCATCAAGAGCGTACGCAGGCGCAGCGCGGTCCGTGGCGGATCGCCGGGCGTATATGCGGGGGAGTGCTGCGCGAGCGGTAGTGCGAGCAACCAGGGCAGGAAGCCGAGCGGCAGGAGAGCGAG
>JAHCKV010000196.1 GCA_026125595.1 Burkholderiales bacterium
TCCGATCGGAGCTCGGCAGCAACGCGCCCAGCTTGAAGCGTCGCGCTTCGACGTCGATATCGGCCAGCAACGTCTTGCCGGTCGCATCGAGCGTGATCTTCGACACCAGCTTCCCGCCGGCCACGGTGGCGTCGAACGGATCGAGCTTCAGCACGCCGTCCTTCAGCCGCAATCCGACGCGCAGATCGTTCACGTCCACATAGCCCGGCACCTTCACCTTGTCGACGCTGAAGTCGGCCTTGGCGTCGATCGCCTTCAACCGCCCTCCTTCGAACTTTCCGGTCGGCAGCAAACGTTCGCCGGGGGGCGTGCCGGCCGGCAGCACACGATCTCCGCTCGACGCGCGCTCCTTGGCCTTCGCGCGATCTTCGGTCGCCGTCTCGGCCTGGGTCGCCGGTGCCGTCGTCGTGGATGACTTGGTGGTCACACCGACGAGCGGTCCCAGATCGGCGATGTTCAGCAGCTGGCTGTGCAGTTTGGCTTCGAGCAACGGTCGAGGCTCCTGCCGCACATACGAACCGCTGCCGCTTACGTCGGTCTCGCCGATCTTTCCGCGGATCTTGTCCATCGCAAAGCGATTGCCAGACAACTTCAGATTTCCTTCCAGGCGATAGGGTGGCGACGCAGGCAGCGGCAACAGCAGGAACGGATAAAGATTGGCCAGCGTCTGGCCCGCGATGCGCAGGTGGACATCGATGGCGCTGATGTCGGTGACGTCGGCCACCGTACCGTCCACGTCCAGCGTGGTCGTGCCGGCCTTCAGGTGACCGCGGATGGGAAACAGCACGCCGGTCTGCTGAAAACTGACCACATCGCCGGTCAGTGCGTTGCCGCTGAACTTCGCATCGTGGTACTTGCCATCGAACACGAAGCGGGTCGTGAGCCGTTGGGAATCGGGGCGTACCGAGCCATCAACCGCTTTTTGCGGCGTCGTGGGGTCGACGGTATCCACTGCCACCTTGAGCTGCAGCGGCATGCCGTGATCGACGAACCGCAGATTCCCACGCGTGACAGAAATGCTGCCGATGCGAACTTTCGTGGACGACGGATCATCCCGGTCCGAGAGCGTCCAGTTCTTGCGGTCATCCACCATCTGTTCGAGCCGCACATCGGCATCGGTCAGCGCCAGACGAGGCACATAGATCTCCCCGGCGAGAAGGCTGCGCAACGACACCGAAACATCGACGGCACCGACCTGCGCCATGGCATCTCCTTCCGCCCATGGGGGGTTCGCGAAGTAGACATCCTTCAACAGGATGGTCGGCGTGAAGCCCAGCCGGACGTCGAGATCGGAGATGCGGAACTCCCGATCCGTCTTGCGCGTGACGTAGTTCTGCAGCGGCTCCCGGAACCAGTTCCAGTCGAACACGAGGACCAGCGTCACGAGAAGCGCGATGACGACAGCGGCGATGGCACGCCCGCGCGTCACGATTCGCGTGCGCTTGGCAGGTACAGTCGGCCCGGGCGGTGATTCGTCTCGATGGGGCAGATCCATGGACGGACGTTACGCGACGCAGCGATCGCGCGGAGTCGGCGGCCGCGCCCGGGCTTGTCAGCGTGATGCCTACGCGGATCGACGATCGGTCACAGCGGATTGCTGTCCCAGGCGTCGCGCTCCAACGCGGCATCCGGAAAGATCGCCACGTCGGCAACCCTGACGTCGTCCTCCGATCCGCTCTCGATTGCCAGCGCCTGCCACGTGGCCGTCGTGACATCGAGGCTGCGGGGCTTGTAGCCGAATCTCGCCTGGTGACGGTGAATGTACTCGGCCACACGGGTAGCCACGGCCGTTGCCATCATTGCATGCCCTCCTGTCGTCGGGCGTTCTCACCGTCGCGGCGCGGGGACCGATGCCGGCGTCCCTCGGGCCACACAAAGGCGCCCCGAAGAGTTCTGATTTTCGGGGCGTGCGCTCAGGGACGAGCCAACCAAGGCGCGTTACCGGTGAGACCTGCTGTCAACGGGAGCGTTCGCAGATTGCAGATCGATGGCGAAATGCCGGGGACTGCAGGGATCGCCCGGCCACGGGGAATGGCGTTTTCCAGAATCGGCGGCGATCCGGTGAAACCGACTCGCGCAATCGTCAAAGTCGGGGATCGACGGGTTCGCTCTCCATCGCCAGTACACCGAACACACACTCGTGTACCTGCCGCAACGGAGCGTTTCTAACGAACCGTTCCAATCCTTCCACGCCGAGCGCGAACTCCCGCAATGCCATGCTGCGCTTCGTGGAAAGCCCACGCTCCCGGAGCTGCTCAAGCGCTTCCGGGCGGGAGTACTCGGGGCCGTAGATGATGCGCAGGTACTCTGGCCCCCTGGATTTGATGGCCGGCTGCAGCAATCCGCGTTTGCCTCGGGCGACGAAATCGATCGGTTTGACGACCATTCCCTCGCCGCCACCCGCTGTCAGCCGCTCCCACCAGCCGAACACGTCCTGTGTCGCATCACCGTCGTCGATCTCAACTACGCGCATCGGTGTCGCAATCAGAAAACCCGGATCCGTGCGCCCCAGTTCCGCCAGTGTCTCCATGTGCCATACATGGGACTTGTCGACATGGGCGTGACCTTCGGACGCCAACAGATGGAATGGTGCCACCTTGATGTCGGCGACACCGTGCACGGGCCAACAGTACTGCCGATACGCCGCGATGTATCGCCCGGTCAAGTCGGCCCGCTCATGGAATGAAGCTGCAAGATCAGTCAGTTCGATGCCTCTTGCGACGGCTTGCTTGATCACGGCACTCGCTGCGGCGATGGCGGCATCGGCTGCAGCCCCGGTCGGCGCGTACTGCGTACGCAGCAGTTCCTCCGCCTTGACGGACCACGGCATCAGTTCGCAGTCGAAGCAAAACCAGGTCGTATCGAAACGGCTCCAGAAATCGGCGCGATCCAGCGCCGACGCAAAGCGTTCCAGAACTTGATGCTCGAATGCGGCATCGGAGAAGAAACGCCGACCCGTCCGTGTGTAGATGATGCCGCGCCCTTCCCCTTCGATGCCGAATCGATGCTTGGCGGCTGCCTCGTTCCGGCAGATCACGATCACAGCGCGGGAACCCATGTGCTTCTCTTCGCACACCACGGTCTCGACGCCGTTCTTCCGGTAGTAGTCCAGGGCCTGTTCGGGATGCTCCAGCAAACCCGGCCGTTGGCTCGTCTCGCTCGGCGACATCGTCGGCGGCAAATAGATCAGCCACTTCGGATTCGCTGCAAACCGACTCATCACTTCCAGTGCCGCGATCGCGTTCTCTTCGCGGATCGTGATGCTGGGATACAACCGGGTATCGATGATCCGCTTGCCGCTGACGTCCTCCAGGTCCAACAGATCGTCATGCTGTTGCTGAGCGGTGAGCTCCGGGACAACTTCGGGTTGAAGTGGACGAACCGGTTCGTAGTAGATTTTTCTCGCCGGCACCGAAATCAATTCGCGCTCCGGGTAACGCAAAGCGGTCAACTTGCCGCCAAACACGCAACCCGTGTCGATACAGATCGTGTTGTTGAGCCATTCCGGCTCGGGGACCGGCGTATGCCCGTAGACGACCGTCGCCTTGCCGCGATAGTCGGCAGCCCAGTTGTAGCGGACCGGAAGCCCGTAGTCGTCCGTCTCGCCGGTCGTTTCGCCGTACATGGCGAACTGCCGCACGGCACCGGATCCGCGCCCGTGCATCTCCTCTCGCAGACCAGCATGCGCCACGACCAGCCTGCCGCCATCGAGCACATAGTGGCTCACCAGTCCGTCCAGGAAATCGGCGGCGGTTCGGCGGAACTCTTCAGACTCCGACGCCAGCTGCTCCAAGGACTCCGCGAGCCCGTGCGTGCGCTTAACGTCCCGGCCACGCAACGCCCGCACCAACTTCACGTCATGGTTGCCGGCGACGCACAGCGCCGATCCGTCGGCCATGGCGTCGGCCACCAGGCGTAGCACGCCAGGCGTGTTCGGCCCGCGATCCACCAGATCGCCGGCAAAAATCAGCTTGCGACCTTGCGGGTGGCGGATGACATGGTGCCCTTCCTGATCGGCGACGTCGTATCCCAGCGCGCGGATCAGATCCAAGGCCTCGTCCAGACACCCATGCACATCACCGATGATGTCGAACGGACCGGTCTCGTGCTTGCGGTTGCTCCACAGCGGCACACGGCGAATCACCAATCCTTCCAAGTCCTCCGGCGAACGGAACACATGTACGTGCCGAAAACCTTCGCGCTGCAGACCGCGCAGCGATCGGTGCAACTGGCTACACTGGTTGCGGATCACGTGTTCGCCGAATCCCCGGTCCGGCCGTTGCGCATTGCGTTCGCGGCAGAGCTTTTCCGGCATGTCGAGCACCAGTGCCACCGGAATGCAATGGTGCTGCCGCGCCAGCGTCACAAGCGGTTTTCGGGCCTCCGGTTGGACGTTGGTCGCGTCAACGACGGTCAATTTGGCTGCCTGAAGTCGCTTCGATGCGATGAAGTGCAGGACTTCGAACGCATCCTTGGTGGCCGACTGATCGGTTTCGTCATCCGAAACCAGACCACGACAATGGTCGGACGACAGCACTTCGGTCGCTTTGAAGTGCTCACGCGCAAACGTCGATTTCCCCGACCCTGAAGGGCCGACGAGCACCACTAGCGCCAGTTCCGGAATGTCGATCTCCATGGTCAGCGCTCCACAAACACAGCCATCTGGGTCGGAGCACCCAGATCGGAATCAACCGGCCCAACCGCGTCGAAACGAACGTTGTAGCCAAACCGGGATGCCATGACCTCGCCCCAGCGTCTGAATTCGCCGCGTGACCATTCGAAGCGATGATCCGGATGGCGAAACTGTCCAGACGGCAATCCCTCGAACCTCACGTTGTACTCAACGTTGGGAGTCGTGACGACCACACTCTTCGGCCGAGCGCACTCGAACAAGACCCGCTCGAAGGACTTCAGCCGTGCCACGTCCAGGTGTTCGATCACCTCGATCACGGTCGCAACATCGAACCCCGAGAGACGGCGATCGCGGTACATCAAGGAACCGTGGATCAGCTCGATACGACTGCGAACCGATGGAGACAACTGTTCCAGGTCGAGGCGCCCCGACGCGGCATCCAGAGATCGTAGCGACACTTCCATGCCGAGTATGCGATCCAGTCCTCGAAGCTTGAGCAGTTCTCGCAGCAACTTGCCCTCACCGCATCCGAGATCGACGACCGATTTCGCGCCAACGGCCTGGACAGCTTCCACGACCCTTTGCAAGCGCTGCTCGTTGAGGCTGAGGCCAACCTCCAGGTCCTCCTCCCGCGTCATCGGCTTGCCGACCGCGGCGGAGTTCTCGATTGCGGCGTCTTCGTCGACACCGGCCAGTCGTTCGATTGCGAGACGGGTCAGACTCTTTCGGTGCTTCAGGTATCGACGCGCGATCTGATCGCGCGCTGGATGATTCGGCAACCAGTCACCGCCCCGGCGGATCAGCTTGTCGACCTCGTCGTCCCCCACCCAATAGTGCTTTTCATCGTCCAGCACCGGGATCAGTACGTAGAGATGCTCCAGCAGTGTCTGGAGCGGAAACCGGCCCGCCAGCTTCACGTCGAAGTATCGACTGTGACCCCATTCCGGAAACTTCTGATCCAGATCCAATCGCCGGACGTCGACCGCGTATCCGAGAGGTTCGAACAGCGCCCGGATCAGGTCTTCCCCACCCCGGCTCGGCAACACCGGAATCGACACTTCAAAAGGGATGATCGAACCAGCCAGATCAGGGCGATCCTTCGATCTGCCAGCCATTGCGGTACCGAATGTCTCGGCGAGCGCGACACTGAAAAACGATGAAACGGCATAGGGACGGTCGTTGACGTAGTGGGCGAGCTGTCCGCCTTCGCCGGACGGTCCGGATCGCTTTCGGACGAGAGCAACCGGGTCGACTTCCACCAGGAGGCAGACGGTACAGCGTGCCTGGTCCAGCTCCGGGTAGAAAATCGTCGCACGGCCAAAGCTTAAATCGAAGCGGTGAACGCGGTCGGGGTGTTTATGCAGCAGAAACCCGAGATCGGAAGCGCGATCCATGGTGGCCGTGATCGTCAAGAGCATCTGAGGACTCCCTTCTGACACCCGCGATTGGCGACCGCCTTCCTAAAGTCGCGGCATCTTGTCTTCAACATCGATCGTAGCCGATCAGATGTTCTCGGCGAAGGCTCGCTTCAGAACCGTGGACGATACTTCGACCGCCCGCTTGAAGTTGCCCACCGCCTCGCCGTGGGACAGCCAGATGTCGAGCGCAAGAGAAAACGCCGGGCTGCTCACAACAGACAGTTCTTCGGCATAGGCACTGCGCGTCAATAGTGCATGCGGCGCAAGGCCGAGACCGAGTCCGGCTGCGACCAGTCGCAGCTGAGTCTCGGTGCCGTGCGTATCCACGCCGAGACGCATGTCCCGACCCGCACTCTCGAATGCGCGCTGCAAGGCCGTCCTGTACCCG
>JAHCKV010000197.1 GCA_026125595.1 Burkholderiales bacterium
GACATCGGCGTGGCAATGGGCGCGGCCGGCACCGATACCGCGATGGAAGCAGCCGATGTCGTCGTGATGAACGATGATCTGCGGCGCATCGCCGAAACGGTAAAACTGTCGCGTTCGACCCATGCAGTGCTGTGGCAGAACATCACGCTGGCACTCGGCATCAAGGCCGTCTTCCTTGTGCTCGCCGTCTTTGGAAACGCAACGATGTGGATGGCGGTCTTCGCCGACATGGGGGCCAGCCTGTTGGTGGTGCTCAACGGACTGCGGTTGCTGGGCAAAGCGCAGAAAGCCTGAACGGTCGCGGCAGCGTGCTGCGGCTCAACAACTGCATTCGTCCGCTGAGCGATAGCCACCCTACGGTCATGGCACTCGGCCTACTGTCGATGGCGCTCTGCGGTGGCAACCAGGACAGGTCCCCATCCACTCGCTCGTGATGCGCGATCGTCGATGATCCTCCCAAGAGGTCTGCGCCCATAGGCGGCATCGGATTCACTTCATATAGCTGCGCAGAATTGCGATCAGTTCCGCAGCGCCTTGCTCGCGCGTACCGTCTCCGGGGTCCTGCGGATTGGCGATGTGCGAGTTGATGTGCCCCTCCATGACTTCGCGCATCAAGCCCGTCAGCGCGCCGCGTGCCGCAACGATCTGATGCAGGACCTCGGCAGATCTCTTTTCGGCTTCCAGAGCACGCTCGATCCCCTCTAGCTGTCCGCGGATGCGACGCACACGAGCGAGGAGCTTTGGCTTCTCCCTGACTGTGTGATTCATGATAGATGTTCATCTTTGTTTAGGATAGGGGGGTATGGTATATTGACTTCATCCTTGGAACAAGAATGGGGCGGACGTGTTGGGCGGGTCGGCCACACCAAAACAACGCGAAAAGGAGGCCGCTATGGAGTTCAGGTTGTTGCGCTACTTCATCGCCGTAGCGGAGGAGTTGCACTTGGCCCGAGCGGCCGAACGTTTAGGCATCGAGCAGTCGCCGGTGTCGCGTGCGATGCGCGACCTCGAACGTTTGCTTGACGTGCAGTTGTTCGACCGCAGCACGCGCCAAACGCGCCTGACCTGGGCTGGCAAAGTGCTGTTGGGCGAAGCCCGGCGCGTGCTCGCAACGGTCGATCATGCGGTACAGGCGACCAAGAGCGCGGCCCAAGGCTATCAGGGCACATTGCGCATCGGCATCTGCGACAGCCTGGCCCAGCCGCGCATCGCGTTGCTGTTGGCCCGTAGCCGCGAGGAAGAGCCAGAGTTGGGCATCCGCGTCTTTGAGTTGCCGTTCTCGCAGCAGCTCAAAGGCCTGCACAACGACCTGCTCGACATCGGCTTTGCGCTATCGGATGGAGTCAACGACGGGCTGGTGGCCGAGCCGGCTTGGAGCGATCCGCTGTCGGTGATTGTGCCGGCGCGCCATCCGCTGCTTGCTCATGTCCAAGTCAAGTTGCAGGATGCCTTGAAGTTCCCGTTGGTGCTGTGCCACCCGGATGCAGGTTCGGGCTGTCACAGCCAAATCCAGGCGGTGCTGGATGGAGCAGCCGTAACACCCAAGGTAGCCGACCACGTGACGAGCCTGGGCGTGATGTTGACACTGGTGGGCGCAGGCTATGGCATTGGTTTCGCGATCGGTTCGCAGGTGCAGACTTGGCAGCGCCCGGACATCGCAATCCGGCCGCTGGCCGGCACGGCGCCGACGCTGACCACGTTCCTGCTGCGCCGCCAGGGAGAGCCGTCCGAGCCGATGAAGCGCTTCATCAGTCGCGTGAAGGCGATTGGCGGGGCACCAGGCGGTGAGACTGGCGCTTGAACGCGAGCCGCCAGAACCTGAGCTTTGGTGGCTGTTGCTGATCGTCCCCAGACGGCGACGGAAGCAATGCGTTGACGAGCACGATTGACTGGTACAATATGTGGTCTTTTCCCGTGCGGTGAATGGGAAAATCCAGTTGTCAATCAACGGGTTGGATGCTTGGGATTGTTCCCATCACCCGCTCCATCGCAGACAGGCCCGCACGTCGGGCCTTCGTCGTTCCGGATCGATGCAGCCCATCGATCGTGGGTCGACGCCATTCGCCGCAACCGGAGAGCACCGCATGAAAGCCCGACACCTGATGTTTCTTGCCGCGCTCGTGACGAGCGGCCCGGCCTCTGCGGCGTTCGATTCGCTGGTCGTGTTCGGCGACAGCCTGTCGGACGGCGGCAACGCCTATGCGCTGGCCGGTACCACCTTCCTGCCGTTCCCCTATGCCGAACGGTTCTCCAACGGTCCCGCGACGCCGGAATACATCGCGGCGGCGCTGGGCATCGGCGGTTTCGCCGCATCGGAATCGGGTGGCACCAACTACGCCGTCGGTGGGGCCACCACCGGCAACCTGAACTCCAACTATGAGCGGAGTTTCCCGTCCGGCCTGCCGTCGACGCTGGAGCACACCGGAATGTCCGGCCAGGTCGCCAGCTATCTCGGCACGAACCCGACGTTCGATCCCGCGACCACGTTGTTCATGCTGTGGGGCGGACCGAACGATCTGTACCTGGCCGTCGACGCCGGCGACAATCCCGCCGCTGCTGCCGCCACGGCGGTCAGCAACCTCGCCACGCTGGTCACGGGCCTCGCGCAATCGGGAGCGCGGCATTTCCTGGTGCCCAACATGGTGGACCTCGGCACGACGCCGCGTGGCATGGACAGCGGTTTTGCGACGGAGCTTTCGCTGCTGACGCAAGGCTTCAATGCCGGCCTGGAAAGCGCCATGGCATTGGTGGAAGCCGGCACCGGCGTCGACATCACCGTGTTCGACACCGAAGGCTTCTTCGCCGATGTGCGAGCCAATCCGGCCGGCTACGGTTTCACCGACGCGACGTCCGCTTGCATCAGTTCGCCGGCCGCGGTGTTCGGCGGATGCACCGGCTATGTGTTCTTCGACGACATTCATCCGACGACGGCGGCCCATCAGGTGCTCGGCAGTGCGATGGCCGCCGCCGTGCCGGAGCCGTCGACCTTTGCGTTGCTCGCGCCGCCGCTGGTGATTCTGGCGGGCATGGCCGTGCGTCGTCAGCGCCGCGCGGCCCGCGCTTGAGCGAATCCGCCGCTTCCGACATTTTCCCGAGACCGTCCCCGTGCTGAAGAATCCGTCCACCAAGTACCGACCATTCGAACCGGTGAATCTGCCGGACCGCACGTGGCCGTCGAAAACCATCACGCATCCGCCCATCTGGATGAGCACCGATCTGCGGGACGGCAATCAGGCGCTGTTCGATCCGATGAATGCGACGCGCAAGATGCGGATGTTCAAGACGCTGGTCGGCATCGGGTTGAAGGAGATCGAAGTCGCGTTCCCGTCGGCATCGCAGACGGATTTCGATTTCGTGCGCGAGCTGATCGAAGGCGGATACATTCCGGACGACGTCACGATCGAAGTGCTGACGCAGGCGCGGGACGATCTGATCCGGCGCACGATGGAATCGTTGCGCGGTGCCCGGCGGGCGATCGTGCATCTGTACAACGCGACGGCGCCGGTGTTTCGCCAGACGGTGTTCAATCTGGACAAGGACGGCGTGAAGCAGATCGCCGTGCGCAGCGCGACGCTGATCAAGGCGCTTGCCGCCGAGCAGCCCGACACCGAATGGGTCTTCCAGTACAGCCCCGAGACATTCACCGCCACCGAGCTGGATTTCGCGAAGGAAGTCTGCGATGCGGTGGTCGATGTCTGGGAAGGCACGCCGCAGCGCAAGGTGATCCTCAACCTGCCGGCGACCGTGGAAGTCGGTACACCGAACTTCTATGCCGATCAGATCGAGTGGATGCATCGGAATCTCGCGCGGCGCGACAGCATCGTGCTGAGCGTGCATCCGCACAACGATCGCGGCACGGCTGTTGCGGCAGCGGAGCTGGCGGTGATGGCCGGTGCCGATCGGGTCGAAGGCTGCCTGTTCGGCAACGGCGAGCGCACCGGCAACGTCGATCTGGTGACGCTCGCGCTGAATCTGTACACGCAGGGCGTCGATCCCGGTCTCGACTTTTCGCGGATCAACGATATCGCGCGCACGGTCGAGGACTGCAACCAGCTACCGATCCATCCGCGGCATCCGTACGTCGGCGATCTGGTGTTCACCGCGTTCTCCGGCTCCCATCAGGACGCCATCAAGAAAGGCTTCGCGGCGCGCAAACCCGACACCATCTGGGACATGCCGTATCTGCCGATCGATCCGGCCGACCTCGGGCGGACCTACGATTCGATCATTCGCGTGAACAGTCAGTCGGGCAAGGGCGGTATCGCCTATCTGCTCGAGACCGGCTACGGGCTCGTGATGCCGCGGCGGCTGCAGGTGGAGTTCAGCGGCGCCGTGCAGCGGCTGACCGACGAGACCGGCCACGAAGTGTCGGCGCAACGGATCTGGGAGCTGTTCCAGCGCGAGTACATCGATCTCGACAGCCCGTTGCGGTACGTGTCGCATCGACTGGCCGAGCAGGGCGACGCGCAGGCGATCTGCTCACGATGGAAGTGCTCGGTCGCAACGTCGTGCTGCGCGGCAGCGGCAACGGCCCGCTCGATGCGTTCGTCGATGCGCTCGGCCTGCCGATCTCACTGCACCACTACGAAGAGCGGGCGATGGGCCAGGGTGCCGATGCGACGGCAGTGGCCTTCGCGGAGATGGCGTCGACGGACGTGAAGGGCACGCTGTTCGGCGTCGGCATCGATCCGAACCTGCTGACGGCGTCGATGCGGGCGGTCGTCAGCGGCGTGAATCGTTTGTACGGCAAGGCCGGACGATCGGCGCAGGAAGCGTTTTTCGCACCGATCCTCGCAACGGCCGAAGTCTGACGAATACCGCGCCCGGGCCCCTGGGCCCGGGGCACGGGTCCATCAGGCCGCGAGCTTCCGCGGCGCCGTGAAGATCTGCTCCATTTCGCGGCGGAACCGGACGGCTTCGCTGTCGGCATTGAACGCCACGTCGGCCCAGCGCACCGGTGCTCCGGCAGCGACCGGATTCAACAGCTTCACGCCGTGGGCGAGGCCCAGCGGCAATCCACCGAGTGCCAGCGAGTCGGCCGCCGGCATCAGCTTGCCGTACACGGTGTAGCCGCCTTCGCCATCGAGCATTTCTCCGGCCACGAGATGGCGCTTCGCCGTCGCGACCACATCGCCGACGAAATCCTGTGGCGCGCCGGTGGGTTCGCGACGCAGTCCGACCGATGCGACCGAGATGCCGAGTTCCAGCCCGATCAGGTGATAGGGCTTGTACATCGCGGTGTAGCGGCCGGTCGAATCGGTCAGCAATCCGTATTCGCGGAAACACCGTTCGACGTAGTCGGTATCGGCGACGAACGTGACATAGACGCCCCACCGAAGATCGCGGAACACCGGGCGGCCGTCGCGTTCGACACTCGACACCACTTCCACCTGTCCGCTGTGGTGCAGATGACCACCCACGTTCTGCGGGCGCATTACACGCGCGAGATCGTCGACGCCGCAGGGCGGGAACTCGAGCCCGCCGGGCGCCGGCGTCAGTCCGGTGGCATTGGCGACCGCCGCCATCTCGATCGCCGATTTCGTACCGTCGAGGAAGGAATTGAACATCTGCGCATTGAAGTCGCCATTGGCGACCATCTCGGGCGTGAAGCCGTAGTAGGGCCACACGGTGTCCGGCGTGGACGCGTGATACTCGGGCAGGTACTTCGTGCCCTTGCCGGCCGCGACCACTTCGAATCCGGCGGCGCGCGCCCAGTCCACCTGCTCGCAGATCAGCGCGGGCTGGTCGCCATAGGCGAGTGAATAGACGATGCCGGCCTGTGCGGCCCGGCGTGCCAGCAACGGACCGGCGAGCGCATCGGCCTCGACATTGACCATCACGATGTGCTTGCCGTGATCGCAGCAGGCGAGCACGTGGCGGATGCCGATGGCCGGATTGCCGGTGGCGTCGATCACGATGTCGACGTGGGGCGACGTGATGACCTTGGTGCCGTCGTCGACGATGCAGGTCGTGCCGTGGCGAGCGGCGTCCTCGATGGTCCGCGCGGTGAATCGTTCGGCCTCCCAGCCGGTGCGCATCAGCGACGCCTTCGCGCGATCCGGTGACAGATCGGCGATCGCGACGACGTGGATACCCGGCGTCTTGCGGGCCTGGGACAGATACATCGAGCCGAACTTTCCGGCACCGATCAACGCGACGCGCAGTGGCTTTCCATCGGCCGCGCGTTGGCGCAGCAGGGCGTGCAGATTCATGGCGTGCTCCGTCGTCAGGCCGCGGCCGGGATCGGTCGCAGCGCTTCTTCGGGCGTGCCGTCCTTCCACGGCAGCGGCACGTCGTACGGCTTCACGAGGCAGTCGTCCGGCAGGCATTCGATCGGACTGAAGTCGCGGTGGGCGATGAACTCGGGGCGCTTGAACCGGCGGATATGGTTCGATACGGCGCACAGGCTCAGATAGACATTCACGCGGTCCCACGGCGA
>JAHCKV010000198.1 GCA_026125595.1 Burkholderiales bacterium
GGTTCCAGCCCATCGCGATCCGCGTGTCGGAGGAACACATCCGCGCTGCCCGAGGCGGTACCGGCGCCGCGAAGACGCCCGGCAACTATGCCGCGAGTCTGGCGGTGGCGGAGCAGGCGCGGGCCGACGGATATCAGCAGGTGCTGTGGCTCGATGCCGTGGAACGCCGCTACGTCGAGGAGGCCGGTGCGATGAACGTCGCGTTCGTCTACGGCGGGCGCGAGATCGTCACGCCGGCGTTGAGCGGCAGCATCCTGCACGGCATCACGCGGGATTCGATCCTGCGACTGGCGCCGGACCTCGGCTATGTCGTTCGTGAAGAGCGGCTGGATATCGATGCCGTGCTGGCCGATGTGGCGTCCGGTCGCATCACCGAGGCATTCTCGATGGGGACAGCGGCCGTCGTGGTGCCGATCGGCCGCATCGGCTACAAGGGGCGCGACCACGTCATCGGTGACGGCGCGTCGATGCCCGTGACCGAGCACCTGTATCGCGCGCTGACCGACATCCAGTACGGCCGTGCGCCGGATCCCTACGGCTGGACGCGGACGATCGCCGCCGATGCCGTGGAAGCGGTGGCGGCAGGGGAGGGTCGGCCGCAACGGCCGCCGGCCACGCCGGCTGTCGTATCCTCCGGACGGGCGGCGTCGGTCGGAGGCGGGTATGGAGCGAGCAACAACGGCGTGGATTGCGGCGGGCGCGTCGATCGCTGCGCTGCTGACTGCGTGGCTCGCGATCGCCCATCCGTCGGCGCCGATCACCGAGCGCGGCAGGTCGGCCGGCATCGCGACCACCGCCGAAGCCGGGCCGCAGGCGTACCGTCAACCCCTCGTCACGCTCGACGCCGCCCAGCGGCGGCAGTTCGTCGAGGGGCAGCGCATCGTCGACGCGACGTGGGTGCTGTTCTGGTTCGAGTCCGGTGAATGGGGGGCGGGTCCGACGATGAATGCCCGCGCCTGCGCCGAATGCCACGTCCGCGGAGGGCGCGGCGCGCCGGTGGTCGATGGCGATCGGGTGCGGCCGATGATCGTGCGGCTCAGCATCCCCGGCGTCGATCGGCACGGCGGTCCGAAGCCCCATCCGGAATACGGCGAACAATTCCAGACATTCGGCGTGCCCGGGGTGGTGGCCGAAGAAGGCCGCGTCGAACTTGCATGGGAGACGAGTTCGGTCGATCTGGCCGATGGCGAACGCGTCGAACTGCGCCGTCCGGTCGTGTCGTTCCGTGATCTGCGTTTCGGTCCGCTCGGCGATGGACTGATGACATCACCGCGTGTGCCACCCTCGCTCGTCGGCATGGGTTTGCTCGATGCCGTGCCGGACGAGACGTTGCGTGCGTTGGCTGCGCGCGAACCGGAAGACGGCATCCGCGGCCGCGTGAACGAAGTCTGGGACATCGCAGCACGCCGCGTGGCGGTCGGTCGCTTCGGGCACAAGGCCAACGTGCCGAATCTGCGGCAACAGGTTGCGGCCGCGTTCTCCGGCGACATCGGCGTCAGCAGCGATCATTTTCCGGAGCAGAACTGTCCCGGTGCGCAGCAGGACTGCCGCGAGTTCATGCCGGCCGGCCGCCCGGAACTGGGGCAGTTGCGGTGGAAGGCGGTGGAATTCCACCTGCGTGCCGGGGCCGTGCCGGCGCGCCGCAATGTCGAGGATCCCGATGTGGTTCGCGGCGAGGCCCTGTTCGCTGCCGCGCGATGCGCGGTGTGCCATGTGCCGGAACTGAAAACCGGTGACGTGCCGTCGCTGCCGGCCCTGTCGGGTCAGGTGATCCGTCCGTACACCGATCTGCTGCTGCACGATCTCGGTGAAGGACTGGCCGACGGGCGACCGGACTTCACCGCCGGTCCGCGTGACTGGCGCACGCCTGCGCTATGGGGGCTCGGACTCGCGCAAATCGTCAACGGTGTGACGACCTACCTCCACGACGGTCGTGCCCGGACGCTGACCGAAGCGATCCTGTGGCACGGTGGTGAAGCCGAAGCGGCGCGCGAGCGATTCCGGAACATGCCGCGCGACGAACGCGCGGCGCTGCTCGCGTTCCTCGGTTCGTTGTGAAGGCGCGGTTCAGCAGTCGGTCGCGCTGATCCAGCCCGCGGCCTTGCCGTTGGCGTCCAGCACCTGCGTCGCGGCCTTGCAGTTCGGCGGCGCCTTCGAGCCGCTCAGATGGAACACCGGCCCGGAGGCGGGCAGATCGTCTTCCGCATCGCGCTCACCGAACCGGAATACCTTGTGCCCGTCGGCATGGGCGGAGCAGACCCATTCCTTGCCGTTCCAGTCGACCAGCCGCATGAAGACGGTCGCCGCTTCGGCGGAGCCCCACGCGACGAGCACCTTGCCGACCGGGACCGGCGCTTCCTCGCCGCACGCGCGGATCGCGCGCAGGTAGCGCGACAGCTCGCGAGTCCAGCCCCGGCCCGCGGTGGCGATCGGTTCGGGCTCCAGTTCGATGGTCTTGGCGGGCGCGTCGCCCGGATAGTCGGGCCGGGATTCGAGCGCCGCGATCTGGTGCCGATGGCGATCTTCCAGGCATGCGACCGGATCGGAATGCTTGCGGCACTCATTGCGCCGGTTCCACCAGGCCTGCTGCTCGGCCTCCAGCGACTTGCGCGCGGTGCCTCTGGTCACCTTCAGCATGCGCGCGTACGCGACCGCCAGATCGAGATCGAGCGTCGACAATGTCTCCGATCCGCAGATGGTCTGTTCGACCCAGGTCTTGGCCTTCGAGCACAGAAAACTGGGCGTCGCCGCCGCCACGCTGCCGCTCCAGGCAACGCCGGCGCAGATCACACCCAACGCGATCACAAGTGTCCGCATGCCTTCTCTCCGTTGCGCCGCATGCCGGCGCCCGTACCGTGAACGTTGAAGCATGCATCAACGGGCGGGGTCGTCGAAAGTCGGTAATCGGAGACACCTGGGCAGACCGCAGCACCCGTGTCGCCCATAATCGCGGCCTTGCGCCTGCGGGACGCGCATTCACGGAGCATATGGATGAATCGAAAGATGTGGCTGGGCGCGGGCGTCGGTCTGGCGGGGCTGGTCGCGGCAGCGGTGGGCACCGTATGGTGGAGTGGAGCGCGGGCGGAGCACAATTTCCGCGAGTTCGTCGCGCAAGTGGCAGACAATCCGTCGCGGCCGGCGGACCTCTCGATCGTCCGCTACGACCGCGGCCTGCTCGGTGCCAGCGCCGTGACGCGGGTGACGCCGCGACGTATGCCGCAGTTGGTGCTGGAACTCGAGCATGTCATCGAACATGGTCCGCATCCGGAATTCGGCTGGGCCCGCATCACGACGACGCCCCATCTGTCGGCCGAGGCCGCGCGCACGCTGGGACCCTGGTTCGACGGTCATTCGCCGCTTACCGTGACGACCACGTTTGCATTCGACGGCGCCACGCACGTCGACATCGTTTCGCCGGCATTCGCGCATCCGGGACAGGCGGCGTGGGACGGGCTCACCGGATCGCTCGACTATCCCGGTGATCGACAACTGGTGCTGGCATTGCAGGCGCCCCGGCTGCAAGTGGAAGGGCCGGGCGGCAGCTTTCGCGCAGCGGGACTGAAAGTCGACGGGCACTGGACGATGGCCGGTATCAGCACGCTGCAGTGGGAAGGGGAGTCGCGGCTGGCGCTGGCGGAGTTCACGGTCTTCTCGCCGTTCGGACGATTCTCGGTGCGGGACGTCGCGCTGGCCGGATATCAGAAGGACGCGGGCGGCATGTTGACGGCCGGCTCGACGCTGCGGGTCGCGGCGGCGGACCTGCTCGCCAGGACGACGCCCGAGCCGATCCTGCGCAACGGTGAACTCGCCATCGACGTATCCGGTATCGATCAACGCGCATTGTCCGACTACATGGCGGGCCTGGCGCGGGTCGACCGGGCTTCGCCGGCGCCGGATGCGTATCGAGAAGAAACCCAGCAGCTGGTCGAACGGTTGCTCGACGGTGTGGCGGCGGGAAAGCCGCAAGTCCGTTTGCGGCGTCTGTCGCTGGAAACGCCGGGTGGTCTGCTGTCCGCGAGTGGTGCGCTGGGACTGGGACCGGTCGAGCTCGGCGCGCCGGAGGCCCGTGGCGTGACCGCACTGACGAGCCGGCTGCAGGGCAGCTTCACCGTCGAGGGTGGGCCCGGACTGGTCGGCGCGTTGATCGCACGTCGCATGGGTCCGGCCGCGATCGAGGCGATTCAGTTGGCGGGTGGGGTCGTGGAGCCCGCGAGTGTCGAAGCCATGGCCCAGGATCTCGCGGCGGCCCGGTTGCAGGAACTGGTTGCTGCCGGTGTGCTGCACGAACAGGACGGCAAGATCCTGCTGGAAGTCGTGGTGTCGGACGGCGAAGCGCGCTGGAACGGTCTGACGCGAGAGGCGTTCACGGCCGCGTTGATGCATGGCCCTTCCGCCGAGGGTGTCCTGCCGCCCGCACCGAACACGGCGATCGACCGCTGACCGGGGGGCGCCTCTGCCGGTCAGCGCGTGAACGGGTTCATCAATTCGCGCAACCGCGGCGGCGTCTTCGCGCCGGACATCCGGGCGCGGACGATGCCGTCGCGGTCCACCACGAACGCGGTCGGCGTCGGATAGCGGCGCTCGAACCCGCTCTCGACCAACTCGTCGGCCATGCCGCCCTGCAGGTTGTACGTGGACAGCATGTGCTCGACCCGTGCCTTGTCGTCGAGGCGGTCGACGCCGATGACGAGGATCTCGAAGCCGCGGGCCTGGTATTCCTCCTGGAAGGTTTCGAGGGTGCCGATTTCCACGGCGCAGCCGCGGCAGTAGCTGGAAAAGAAATTCACGAGCACGACCTTGCCGCGATAGTCCGCCAGATCGAATGACTTTCCCGACACCAGTACGCCCTTGAGCGCGGGCGCCGGTTCATCGATCTCCACGGCTGCCGCCGGCGCCGCGGCGATGCAGGCCACGACCAGGGACAACAACGCGGCGCGCCAGATCCGGGAGCGGTTCATGGTCAGGCCCCCGTTTCCATCGGCAGCGTCGGATCGACCGCCCACTCGGACATCGACGCGTCGTACAGCCGCACCTTCCGGTGGCCGAGCATGGTGAGCGCCAGTGTCGCGCTCGTCGCCGCGATGCCGCCGCCGCAATAGGCGATGACTTCCGGTTTGGCCAACGGACCCGCCAGCATCGTGCGCAGCTCGGCAAGCGGGCGGAAGCGGTTGTCCGCATCGACGAGGTCGACTGCCGGGACGTTGACGCTGCCCTTGATGTGGCCGGGGCGACCATAGAACGTCCCGCCTGTGCCCGCGTGTTGCTCGGCCCGCAGCGCATTGAGCGTGCAGACATCGCCCTGGCCGATGGCGGCCAGCACGTCATGCTTGGTGGCGACCATCTCCGGCTGGTAGCGCGCGGTGAACACCGATGGCGCCACCGGTCGCGCCGGTCCCGTCTCGATGGGGCGCCCCTCTTTCTGCCACAGTTGAAAACCACCGTCGAGAACAACGGTGTTGGTGTGCCCGAAGGCCCGGAGCATCCACCAGAGCCGCGTGGCCCACCAATGATTGGCGGTGGCATAGGTGACGACCCGCGTGTCGTCGCCCACGCCGAGCCGGCCCATCGTGGCCGCGAACAGTTCCGGGGATGGCACCGTGAAATGCAGGCCGGGCGGCTGGGCCGGGTCCGACAGTTCGGCATCGATGTCGACGAAACGGGCCCCGGGAATGTGCCCCTGCTCGAAATCCGCCCGGCCGGCGACGACCCGGTACGGCATCGGCGGAGGCGGCATCAGGTGCGTGGTGCCGTCCAGGACGACGATGCCGGGATCGCCGAGGTGTTCGGCCAGCCATTCGGTCGAGACGAGATACTCGGAGTGGGAAGAATCCTGTGCCATGACGGGTCGCTGAGGGTCGGGGTGACGGGAGATCGAACACCCATTGTGCCGCCGGCGGGCCGGTGGCGTCACGTCGCGTGTCGGGTGTCCGAATCGCGTCGGGGGCGTCGGGTACGCCCATGCAGGTTGTTCATTTCCGGGGCATTTTCAATGCCGGAGTGGACAGCGGTCGGCCGGATTGGGTTCAATAGCACCTTTGGCCTGAAAGATACCGCTCCCGGCAGGCATGGAGCAGCGGTCGCGGGCGATCGACAAGAATTCCGAGGGGATCTGGGCGAATGGACGACCTGACGGCGGTCTTCGAAAGGCAGTACGACAACCGCGCGGCGGTGCCTGAGTTTGCCCAGCACTTCGACCGCTGGGCCCGCAACTCGAAACAGGCCCGCGACGAACTCGACTGTGATCTGGACATCGCCTATGGGGATCATCCCATGGAGAAGATGGACGTGTTCCGGGCCGAGGGCCGGTCCCGAGCGTTGCTGATGTTCATCCACGGGGGCTACTGGCGGTCGCTGGACAAGCGCGACAACTCATTCATCGCCAACGAGTTCGTGAAGCTCGGTGTCACCGTGAT
>JAHCKV010000199.1 GCA_026125595.1 Burkholderiales bacterium
AGTCGTCGTCGCGTTCGTCGGGCGATTCAACCGATGGAAAGGGCAAGGTCTCTTGCTCGATGCCGTATCGGGCCTTTGGCGTGAGGGCTTTCGCGACCTTCGGTTGCTCCTGGTCGGCGGACCGCCGCCGGGCGAAGACCACCTGCTTTCCGAGTTGCAAGCGGCCGTCGGGGCGTCCGACGCGAGGGACGCGGTGCGGATCCTGAGTTTCAGGCCCGATGTCTGGCCGATATGGGAAGCCTGTGACATCGCAGTGGTGCCGTCCCTCGAACCGGAGCCATTCGGCCTGGTGGCGATCGAAGCCATGCTGATGGGAAAGCCGGTCGTTGCCGCAGCCCATGGCGGATTGCTCGATATCGTCGAATCCGGCCAAACAGGGCTTCTCTTCGAACCCGGCAATGTGACGTCACTGAAGGATGCGTTGCGCCGACTGATCGTCGACCCGGCTCTCCGCGAGAAGCTCGGCGTGGCCGGCCGTGATCGCCGGCTGAAACTCTTCTCGGTCGAAAGTCAGGTCGAGACTGTGTCCAAGGTTTACGCCGAACTGCTGGGAGCTCCCTGAACCATGATCGCATCCACTGTTCGGGCTCTTCGCCTCTTGTTGGTGTTGCCCTGCTTCGTGATGGGGTTGGCCTACGGCGCAGAAACATCGACTGCGCCCGATGTAACGCCGGGTTATTCAATCGGTGTCTTCTATTTTCCCGGTTGGAAGGACGACGAGCCAGGAGCGCCAGCGAAGAAGCCGTGGCAGCGATTGAAAGCTTATCCCTCGCGTGAACCGTTGCTGGGTTGGTATCGGGAAGGCGAGATGTCGGTGATGGAGCAGCAGATCGGCTGGATGAAGAACTATGGTATCGACTACGTCGTGTTCGATTGGTATTGGTCTGAATCGAAGAAACCCTATCTTGAGCACGCGTTGAAGACCTTCCTGAAATCGAAGAAGCGGGATGGCATGCAGTTCTCGATTCTTTGGTCCAATCACATGAACGTGCCGGAGACCGAGGATCAGTTCACGGCGATGGTCGACTACTGGATTGCTCAGTACTTCGGCGACAGCAGCTATCTCCGGATCCAGGGCAAGCCCGTGGTGTTCGTGTTCTCTCAGCAGAATCTTCGAGACAACGCCAAGCGCTTCGGCCGTACTACGCGCGAGCTGTTCGACATGGCGCAGCGCAAGGCGAAAGAAGCGGGCTATCCCGGCATCTATTTCGTGGGTTCGGCAGAGGCGGTGGAGTATTGGGTGAAGGACTACGGACCGCGTCAGGGTTATGAAGCGTTTTCGGCCTACAACTATCACCGAGGGTTCTCGGGAAAGTACCTTCCCCTGCGGCCCTTGGCCCATAGCTATCTCGAACTGGACGAGGCATACCGCGAATCGTGGGATTGGATTCTGACGAATTCCCCGGTTCCGTATGTGGTGCCGATGACTTCCGGATGGGACAAGCGTCCTTGGGGCGGCAGCAAGGATCCGTGGCACGATAACTGCGAATCCACGCCGGATCAGTTCGAGGCACACCTCCGGGCAGCGAAAGAGAGGCTGGATCGATTTCCGGATAAGACCCAACGGCTTGGCGTCATTTGTTGTTGGAACGAATTCGGAGAGGGCTCCTATATCGAACCCACCAAGCGGTGGCGATTCGAATATCTGGAGCGGGTGAGGTCGGTGTTCGGTGGTCCGTGAACTCGAACGGGTTGCAACAGACGCGTTTTTCGGCACTTTCAGTCGATGAGTGCGAACGACCCGAACGTCGTTTTCCCGTGGTCATGAATCAGCAGAGGTGGCTCCCCATGCGTCCGCTCGTCCTAGTTTTGGTCCTTGTTTCACTTGGGTTTTCGGTTGACGTTCAAGCCCAGGCGAAGGTTTACCGGCACGTCGATCCCGACGGCAACGTGACCTACAGCGATCAACCCGGCGGCAAAGCGGTTGGTGGTCTCAAGGGAAACACCTCGACCGGTGCGGCCGCCGGGGCGAAGACGACGACGGATCCGAAGAAAACGGGGGTTGATTCGCCACCCGCGGCCCCTCGGTCCACGACGAGTACCGGCCGTACCACCAGTGGCTTCACGTCATCCGGAACCGGCGGCGGCGGTGGAGGCGGTGGCGGCGGAGGTGGTGGGGGAGGCGGCGGAGGAGGTGGCGGCGGCGCCACTGGCGGCGGAGGCGGCGGGGGTGGTGGCGGTCCGACCGGCGGGGGTGGAGGAGGGGGTAGTCCGACCGGCGGGGGTGGAGGAGGGGGTAGTCCGACCGGCGGTGGCGGGGGCACGACCCAAGGTGGTGGCGGTGGAGCGCCAGCACCATCGTCTACGGCAGGTGGTGGCGCCTCGAATGCGAATACCTCAGGGGGTACGAGCTCGCCGACGCCTTCCAGTCCCAACAACGCGCAGGCGCCGGCCAATCCCACGACCGGTGGAACAGGAACCGGATCGACGTCCCCGTCGACTGGAAGCAGTCAACCCACGACAACAGCGCCCAGCAGTTCAACCGCCACGCCGACGCCTTCACCCACAACACCACCTGCGGACAAGACCGCGTCGGTGCCGAAGGCGCCCTACAACAAACCGGTCGTCGACAGCGGGTATCTGATCGGTACCTACTACTATCCGGGATGGAAGGACAACGAAGTCTTTGCCGTCTCCCCCACTCCTTGGCAAAAAATCGTTCCGTATCCGGAGCGTGAGCCATCGTTGGGGTGGTATCCCGAGGGCGAAGTATCAATTGCCGAACAGCACTTGAGCTGGATGAAATCACGAGGCATCGATTTCGTCGCCTACGATTGGTATTGGTTGCATGACAATAAGACCTATCTTTCGCACGCGCTGAATGCTTATCTTCGAGCCAACAACCAGTCCCAAGTGAAGTTCACCTTGCTTTGGGCGAATCATGGTGAATTTCCAAAGACCATCGACAACTTCGTCAATATGGTCAGATTTTGGTCCTCAGAATATTTCCATAAACAGTCGTACCTGCAGATCGATGGTCGCCCTGTCGTGATCATTTTTGGCATGGACTACCTGAACCAACGTGCAATCGCGCTCGGTACGACGCCGAAAGCTTTGATATCGAAGGCCCAGGAGATCGCTCGTTCGTTCGGGTATCCCGGCATATTCTTTGTTGGCGGAACGAACAAAGATACCCGAGTCGAAGAAGGAATTGCGCTAACGGCTGGCGTCGATGCCGTTACGGCTTATAACTATCACTGGGGCGTCTCGAAAGAGGCAGAGAGCTACGCTGAATTGGCTGCGGGATACAAAGCGATTTGGAATGCGGCGATCAATAAATCCCCGTTGCCATACCTTGTGCCCATGACGTCAGGCTGGGATCGTCGGCCCTGGGGGGGGAGCAAAAATCCGAAGCACGACAACTGCGTGAGTACACCTGAATCATTCGAGAACCACCTTCGCGAAGCTAAAGCTGTCATCGACGCGAATCCGACAAAGACTTTGAGGATCGGAATGATCTGTTGCTGGAATGAATTCGGCGAAGGCTCTTACATCGAGCCGACCCGGAAATGGGGTACCCAGTACATCGACAAAGTGCAAGACGTCTTCGGTGACGCTTCGGCTCCCAAATGAGGTCGAGTGTCCGCATCCTCGGCACCCGAGGCGTACCGGCCGCGCACGGCGGCTTCGAGACATTCGCTGAGCGGCTCGCGTTATGGCTGGTGCAGCGGGGCTGGGATGTCACCGTGTATTGCCAGGAAGAAGGCAATGCACCGACCTTCGAAGATACGTGGCAGGGCATCAAGCGCGTCCATATCTCGATTGACGGAGATGGTCCGAAGAGCACGGTGCTGTTCGACTGGAAGGCGACCCGCCACGCGGCGCAATCGTCAGGGCTTTGCCTCACTCTTGGTTACAACACGGCGATCTTCGCTGTGCTGCTGCGGCTGAAGGGCATCAAGAATCTGTTTAACATGGATGGCGTTGAATGGGCCCGCGCGAAATGGGGCACGGTTGCGAAGGCATGGTTCTATACCAACGATTGGGCCGGATGCTGGCTTGGCAATCATCTGGTCGCCGATCATCCCGAGATCAAGAACCATCTTTCGTCTCGGGTCTCGACCCGAAAGATCACGACGATCCCCTATGGGGCCGACCGCATCGACGGCGCATCTGAAGAACCCGTGCGGGCGCTCGGATTGGAGCCCGGCCGATATCTCACGTTGGTGGCCCGCGCCGAGCCGGAGAACTCGATTCTCGAAGTGGTGACCGGCTTTTCCAGAAAGCCTCGCAACGTGAAGCTCGTCGTGCTGGGAAAGTACGATCTCGTCAACAACGCGTATCACAAGGCCGTGCAAGCCGCCGCGAGCCCGGATGTGAAGTTCGTCGGCGCCATCTACGATCAGGCGATCGTCCGGGCGCTGCGCTTTCATAGTCTGGCTTACGTGCACGGTCACCAGGTGGGCGGTACGAACCCATCCCTGGTCGAGGCGCTGGGTGCCGGCAACGCCGTCATCGCGCACGACAACAAATACAATCGCTGGGTCGCCGGTCCGGATGCCTTGTACTTCTCGGGCGCGGACGAGTTTGCGGCGCGCATGGATTCGATTCTGGCCGATGAGCACGTCGTGCTCGACCGCATGCGCCAGGGCAGCCGGCGCCGTCACCAAGAGCAATTCACGTGGGAAGCGGTGTTGACCGATTACGAACGGCTACTCGCTTCCTGGCAATGATTTTCTTCTGTCCTCCTGGCCCTCCATGACCTCCACCATCGTCACCGGCGCAGCCGGCTTCATCGGCGCCAACTTCGTGCTCACGTGGCCGTACGCGAGCGCCGGGCCCGTCGTCAATCTCGACAAGCTCACCTACGCCGGCAATCTGCAAAGTCTCGAATCGCTGGCGGCGCAGCCGGCGCACCGGTTCGTGCGCGGTGACATCGGCGATGCCGAGCTCATTCGGACGCTGCTGCGCGAGGAGCAGCCCCGCGCGGTCGTGAACTTCGCCGCGGAATCCCATGTGGACCGTTCCATCCTCGGGCCGGAAGAGTTCGTGCAGACCAACATCGTCGGCACGTTCCGTTTGCTGCAAGAGGTGCTGACCTACTGGCGAGATACGCTCAAGAGTGATCCGTCGTTCCGCTTCCTGCATGTCTCGACCGACGAGGTCTACGGCACGCTGGGGCCGAAGGATCCGGCTTTTTCCGAGACGACGGCGTACGCACCCAACAGTCCGTATTCGGCTTCGAAGGCCGCATCCGATCATCTGGTGCGGGCCTATCACCACACCTACGGCCTGCCGGTGCTGACGACGAACTGCTCCAACAACTACGGGCCGTTCCAGTTTCCGGAGAAGCTGATTCCGCTCGTCATCCACAACGCGCTCGCGGGCAAGCCGTTGCCGGTTTATGGAGATGGACAGCAGGTGCGCGATTGGCTGTTCGTCGAAGACCATTGCTCGGCGATTCGCGCGGTGCTCGAAAAGGGTCGCGTCGGCGAGACGTACAACGTCGGCGGCAACAGCGAGAAGAAGAATCTCGATGTTGTGAAGACTATCTGCGCGATTCTCGATGAGCTGAAACCGCGGTCCGACGGCAAGCCCTATGCCGACCAGATCACGTTCGTGCAGGATCGTCCGGGGCACGATCGGCGCTATGCCATCGATGCCACCAAGATCGAGCGGGAGATCGGCTGGAAGCCGGCCGAGACGTTCGAGACGGGCATCCAGAAGACGGTGAAGTGGTATCTCGATCATCACGCGTGGGTGCACGGCGTCACCAGTGGCGACTATCGCAAGTGGGTGGAAAAGCAGTACGGCTAGCCGTAACGACTCTCGAATCGGACGCACGATGAAACGTAAAGGCATCATCCTCGCCGGCGGTTCCGGCACCCGGCTCTATCCCGTCACGCAGGCGGTCTCGAAGCAACTGATGCCGGTATACGACAAGCCGATGATCTACTACCCCCTCAGCACGTTGATGCTGGCGGGCATGCAAGACATCCTCATTATCTCCACCCCGCAAGACACACCGCGCTTCGAGCAACTGTTGGGCGATGGCGCTCGGTGGGGGCTTTCCATCACTTACGCGGTGCAGCCCTCGCCCGACGGTCTCGCCCAGGCTTTCATTATCGGCGAGCAGTTCGTCGGCAATGCGCCGAGCGCACTGGTGCTGGGAGACAACATCTTCTACGGGCACGATCTCGGTGAAGAGTTGAAGGGCGCCGACGACGGCACGACGGGGGCCACGGTCTTCGCCTACCCGGTGATGGATCCGGAGCGCTACGGCGTGGTCGAATTCGATGCATCGGGCCACGCGATCAGCATCGAAGAGAAGCCGGTGAAGCCGAAGTCGCGCTACGCGGTGACCGGGCTCTACTTCTACGACAACCGCGTCGTCGACATCGCGAAGAATCTGAAGCCGTCGCCGCGGGGCGAGCTCGAGATCACCGACGTCAACCG
>JAHCKV010000002.1 GCA_026125595.1 Burkholderiales bacterium
GGATCGCCAGCATCGCGACGATCGCGTCGGGCGAGCGCTCCGCCCACAACCCGACCAGCGCCCCTCGGCCCACGTCCGCCGCGCGCAGCAGGTGCGCCAGTCGGTTCGACCGGCGATCGAGTTCACGATAGGTGCATCGCCAGTCGCCGTGGACGACGGCAACGGCATCCGGCGTGGCGGCGACCTGCTGCGCGAACGCCCCGTGCACGGTGTCGGAAACGGGCGGTTGTGCGGGTCCCGTGCCCCATGCGTCGAGCTGCTGCATTTCGTCGGCGCCCAGCATTGCCAGTTCGGCGATGCGCCGCTGCGGGTGCGCGACCATCTGCCGCAACAGCCGCCGATAGTGACCCGCCATCCGCGCAATGGTCGCCGGCTCGAACCGGTCGGCACGGTACTCGAACACGCCATGCAATCCGTCACCGGTCTCACGGAACGACAGCGACAGATCGAACTTCGCGGCGGCCGTGGTGAACGGCAGCGCCGACCATTGCAGATCGTCGATCGCAATCATCGGCGGTGGCGTGTTCTGCAGCGCGAACAGCACCTGGAACAGCGGTGACCGACCGGTCCCGCGCACCACCGGCAACGCGTCGATCACCTGCTCGAACGGTACATCCTGGTGCTCATAGGCGCCCAGCGTCATCCGGCGCACGCGCGCCAGCAACGCATCGACCGGCGGATTGCCGCCGAGATCGGTCCGCAGCACGAGCGTGTTGACGAACATGCCGATCAGTCCTTCGAGGTCCGCGCGGCGCCGATTGGCGATCGGCGTGCCGACCGCGATGTCCGTACCGTCGCACCAGCGGGACAACAGCACGTCGAAACCGGCCAGCAACGTCATGAACAGCGTTGCGCCGTGTTGCCGGCCCAGGTGATGCAGCGAAGCGGTCTGCGCTGCATCCAGACGAAACTCGAAGCGCGCGCCGCGCGGCGTTTCGTCGGCATTACCACGATCGGTCGGCAGCGCCAACGCGGGCGGCAGATCCCGCAGCTGGGCGCGCCAGTAGTCGAGATCCGGCTGGAAATCGAGGGTCCGCTGCCACGCCGCGAAATCGGCGTACTGCACGCCGAGGGGCGGCACGGCAGCGACGGGCTGGTCGGTGTCCGCCTGATAGAACGTCGCCCACTCGCGCACCAGCACGCCGATGGACCAGTCGTCCGCGACGATGTGATGCAGCACCAGCACCAGCACGTGGTCGTCATCGGCGGTGCGCAACAGCCGCAGCCGCCACAACGGCGATTGCGCCAGATCGAACGGAAGGCCCACCAGCGTCTGCACCTGCGCATCGATCTGGGCCTGCCGGTCGATGTCGCCGACCATCCGGACATCGATCACCGGCATGCGCGTCGGCGCCCACGGAGACACTTCGGCGCAGGGGCGACCGTCGACGGCGCGGAACACCGTCCGCAGCGTCTGATGGCGCTGGACGATGCGATCGAAACTGCGTTCGATTCGCGCGACGTCGATCGGCCCCCGCAACCGCAGCACGACCGGAATCGAATAGGCATTGCTGTCCGGCTCAATTGCGCGATCAACCTGGCGTTGCTGTGCGAACGACGGCAATTCGGCACCGTCGGGCAACGGCGGGATGGTCGTCGCTGCCTGCCGTGATGTCGTGTCCGCGGCGATGGCCTCGACGAACGCCGCGAGCCGCGATTGTTCGAGCAGCACGCGCAGCAACGTCGATGCCGCACACGTCGGCCAGCCGCGCCCGACCCCGGTCGCCAGCAGCGAATGTCCGCCCAGCGCGAAGAAGTCGTCCTGCGGGACGACGCGATCGCGGCCGAGCACGTCGGCCCAGATGCCGGCCACCAGCTCCTGCAGCGGATCGGCCGCGACCTCCGCACCGACGACCGTCGCCGATGTGGCGGACGTCGGCGCCGGCAACGCGCGCCGGTCGACCTTGCCGTTGGGCGTCAGCGGCATCCGGTCCAGCACCACGATCGCGGCCGGCACCATGGGGGCCGGCAACAGGCCGCGCAGATGTTCACGCAGGCGATCGACATCCGGTGCAGCCCCCGCGGCGGACACCACGTAGGCCACCAGTTGCGGATTGTCCGGATCGTCGCGCCGCACGATGGCGACGGCCTGCATGACGTTCGGGTATCGTCCCAGCGCCGCTTCGATCTCGCCCAGCTCGATCCGGAATCCGCGCAGCTTGATCTGATGATCGCGACGGCCGACGAACGTCAACAGACCGTCGTCGCGGAAGCGGACGCGATCACCGGTCCGGTACAGACGAGCCGCCGGATCGGTCGAGAACGGGTCCGGCACGAACGCGGCAGCGGTCAGATCGGGCCGGTTCCAGTAGCCCGCGCTCAGACCCGCACCGCCGATGTACAGCTCGCCGTCCACGCCGATCGGCGCGGGCTGCAGGCGATCGTCCAGCACGTGCAACCGTGTGTTGGCGATGGCCCCCCCGAACGGCACCGTATCGCCGGTCAGGTGCCGCGGTTCGATGCGCAGCGCGGCCGACCAGATCGTCGTCTCGGTCGGACCGTACAGATTCCACAGCGCCGCGACCCGGCCGTGCAACCACGTCGCGAGGCCGCGGTCCAGTGCTTCGCCACCACACAACGCCTTCAGTTCGCGCCGGCCGGCCCAACCGATATCCATCAGCAGGCGCCACGTCGCGGGCGACGCCTGCATCACGCGGATGGCATGGCGGTCGAGCGCAGCGGCCAGTTGCTGCGGATCGCGCGCAACGCCGCTCGACGCCAGCACCAACCGCGCGCCACGCGCCAGCGGCAGGAACAGTTCGAGCCCGGCGATATCGAAGGACACGGTCGTGACGGCCAGCAGCCGGTCCTCCGGGTCCAGCCCCGGCGCGACCGCCATCGCATCGATGAAGTTGCGCAGACTGCGGTGGCAGATCGCCACACCCTTGGGTCGCCCCGTGCTGCCGCTGGTGTAGATCAGATAGGCGAGATCGTCGGATCGCACGTCGATGTGCGGATCCGCATCGCTGCTCGCCGCGATCCGCGCCGCGTCGGCCGTCACGTCGACCACCGGCACATCGCCTGCCGACGCGATGCCGTCCAGCCCCGCCACCAGCAGCCGGTCGAGCCCGGCGTCCGCGACGATGAACGCCAACCGTTCGGCCGGATAGTCGGGATCCAGCGGCACATAGGCCGCACCCGTCTTCAATACCGCCAGCAATGCGACGACCAGTTCGACCGAGCGCCCCATGCACACGCCGACGCGCGCCCCCGGCGCCACGCCTTCGGCCCGCAGGTGCACCGCGAGCCGGTTGGCGCGGGTGTTCAGCTCCGCATAGCTGAGCGCGACGGCAGCGGCAGCAGATGCTCCCGGCTCGAACACCAGCGCAATCGCATCGCCCCGTGTCCGTGCCTGCGCGGCGAACAGCGCGTGGACCGGTACCGGGTCGACCGCGACCGCGACGCCGCGTCCCCACTGTTCGAGCGTCGCGCACTCGTTCGCATCCGGTACCGGGACCGACCCGAACGTCATGTCCGGCCGTGTCAAACCGAGCAGGACCGTCTCGAAATGCCGCAGCAGGCGCTCTGCCGCAGCCGCGTCGATGCGGGCGGTGTCGTGGCGAACGACAATGCGCAACGCGCCGTCGGTCGGCAACACCATGATCGCCAGCGGATAGTTCGTGCGCTCGTAGCCGCCGCCATCGGCCAGCGTCAGTGATCCGTCGCCGGTCCCCAGGGCCGCGTCCAAGGACACCGGATAGTTCTCGAACACCAGTACGCTGTCGAACAGGGGCGTGCCCACGGGCACGTCACTCCAGCGCTGCAGCGCCGTCAGTGCGCAATGGCCGTACTGCTCGCGATCGCGTTGCGCCGCCTGCAACGACCGCAACGCGTCGACGACGGAACGCTCGGGATCGACCCGCACCCGCACCGGCACGGTGCTGATGAACAGGCCGACCATCCGCTGCGCGCCGGCAAGCGTCGGCGGCCGACCCGAAAGCGTCGCGCCGAACAGCACATCGGACTGACCGCTGTAGCGGGCCAGCAGCAACGCCCACGCGCCTTGGCACACCGTGTTCAGCGTCAGCCGCGCGCTGCGCGCAAACGCCTGCAATGCGGCGCGCGTCGCCGGCGCCACATCGCGCTGCACTTCGTGGAACCGGCCCGGACCGTCGACGACAATCCGGTCGATGCCCAGTGGCGTCGGCGCGTCGAATCCGCGCAAGGTCCCGCGCCAGTACCGTTCGGCCGGCGCCGGGTCCTGCTGCTGCAGCCAGTCGATGAAATCGCGATAGGGTCGCGTCGGCGGCAGCGACGCCACCGCACCGCGCCGCAGCGCGTCGTAGCACGTCAGCACCTCGGCGATCAGCACACCGTTGCACCATCCATCCATCAGAAGATGGTGGTAACTCCACACGAACCGATGGCGATTCGGGCCCAGCTGGAACAATGCGCAGCGCATCAACGGCGCGGCGTCGAGCGCGAACCCGCGGGCACGATCGGCGGCGAGGAACTGCCGCAGCCGGTCATCGCCACCGTCGGTCTGCCAATCGTCCACGACCCAATCCAGCGTCGCGGTGTCGTAGACGACCTGTACCGGTCGATCCACTTCGCGCCAATGGAAGCCGCTGCGCAACACGTCGTGGCGCGCAACGACCTGCTGCCACGCGGCGCGGAACAATTCGGTGTCGAGCGTTCCCTCCAGCACGCACCAGCGCTGCTCGAAATAGACGCCCTCGCCCGGCGCATACAGCGCGTGGAACAGCATGCCTTCCTGGGTTGGCGACAGGCCGTAGACGTCGATCGGTGTGGCCATGGTTACGAATCGCCGGACTTCAATCGCGCCATCAGTTGTCGCAGCCGCGGATCGGTCGGTTCGGCCGGCGCCGCGGTCGGTCGGGTCGGTGCCCGCGCACGTGACGGTCCGCCGACTGCGATCAACGAGCGCAGATTCGCGACGCAGCGACGCGCCAGCATGGCGATGGTCGTCGGTTCGAGGACAGCGGGATGATGGCGCCACAGCATCTGCAACTGCCCGTCGCGGACGAATGCCACCACCTCCAGCGCATGGCCGCGCGCGGCGGCGGGATCGCGTTGCGCCGGCACCGGCTCGGCCGCGAGGCCGCGGATGAAGCCCGTCGCGGGCAGTTCGATGCGCCCCAGATAGTTGAAACTCACGGTGGCCGGCGACGCCGGCACACGACCCGCCATGCGCAATACGCCGTAGCCGATGCCGGCGTTCGGCACCGCGCCGCGGCAGGCCTTGACCGCATCCAGCTGGCGCTCGACGGCATCGCGCGGAACCTCGAGGCGCAGCGGATACTGCGCCGTGAACCAGCCGACGGTGCGTGACACGTCGAGGCGAGCGTCGAAGCCCTGCCGGCCATGGCTTTCGACATCGACGGTCACGGCATCGCCGCGCGTCCACTGACACAAGGTCTGGGCCAGGGCCGTCAGCAGGATGTCGTCGATGCCGGCCGCGAGCCGCGGCGGTACCGGTCCGAGCAGATCCGCCGTCGCCTCGGCATCCAGCGCGACGGCCGCTTCGACAACGTCGCCCTCGACCATCCGGGCCGCATCCACCACCCGCAACGGCAACGGAACGGACGGGCGGCACGCGCGAAGCCAGTGGTCGACTTCCGCTTCGAAGCGCGGCCGCTCGGCGGCCAGGTGCGTCGTCCAGGTGCCGAATCCCGTGCCCTCGGCCCACGCCACCGCCGACCCGCCCCGCAACGTGTCGACATCCCGCACCAGGTCAAGCAGCAGCACGCGCCACGACACGCCATCGACCACCAGGTGATGGGCGACCAGCAACAGCCGGGCGCCGCGGCTCGTGCCGAGATCGAACAGCACGGCGTGAAACAGCGGTCCGTCGGTCAGATCGAGGCCCGCTTGCGCAGCCGCGATCGCGGTCCGCAACGCCGCCAGCGGATCCGCCGCCGTCGACAGATCGATCCGTTGCAGCGGCACCGACACGGCATCGCGATCGGCATGCCATTGCCGCCATTCGCGCCCACCACCGCCGTCGTCGACGGCCTCGAAGCGCAACCGCAATGCGTCGTGCCGATCCACCAGCGTCTGCAGGGCGGCCCGCAGCCGCTCCGCGTCGAGTGCCGGATCCACGTCGAGCAGCAAACTCTGATTGTGGTGCTGCGGCCTGCCCGACCCGCGCCCGAGGAATGCCCATTGCATCGGGCTCAACGGCGCCGCCCCGGTGGCCGCCGTCGTCGCATCGGCGTTCGGCAATGTGATCGCCGTCGCCGCGGCCGCCTGTCCGGCCACCGTCTGATGCTCGAAGATCTGTGCCGGCGTCAGCGCCATGCCGTCGCGATGGGCCTGCGCGACGATCTGCATGCCGGATACCGAGTCACCGCCCCGGTCGAAGAAATTGTCGTGGATGCCGATGTCCTGTCGACCGAGCACATCGCGCCAGATCGCCAAAAGTCGTTGCTCGGCGGCGTTACCCACCGCAGCCCGGTGTCGCCGGGCCGGCAGCACCGGCGCGGGCAACGCCGCGCCGGTCGACCTTGCCGTTCGCCGTCAGCGCAAACGCGTCCAGCACGACGAAATGACCGGGCACCATGTACGGTGGCAGCCACTGCGCGAGTCGTTGCCGGAGCGCCGGCACATCGACCGTCGTACCGTCGACGACACGCAGATACGCCACCAGCGCCGGCGCCGCGCCGACGACGTGCAGCACCACGACCGTTTCGGCGATTTCCGGTTGGCGGCTCAACGCCGCTTCGACTTCGCCGATCTCGATGCGGTATCCGCGCAACTGCACCTGCTGATCGGCGCGACCGAGATACTCGACGACACCGTCCGATCGGTAGCGGGCCAGATCACCGGTGCGATACATCACGCAACCCCGCGCCCCGAACGGATCGGGCACGAAGCGCTCCGCGGTCAGATCGGGACGATGCAGATAGCCCCGTGCCACGCCGGCACCGCCGATGCAGATCTCGCCGGTGACACCGACCGGCACCGGTTGCAGATGGCCATCCAGCAGATACAGCGCCGCCCCGGCGATCGGCCGGCCGATCGGAATCGACCCACGATCGCCGGGCTCGACTTCATGGACGCAGCAGCCGACCACGGTCTCGGTCGGACCGTATTCGTTGAGCAGTGCGATCGCCGGATAGCGGTCGCGCCAGAACGACACGTGGGATTCATTGAGGGCTTCGCCGCCGATCACGAACGCCCGCGGCAGTCGCGCATCCGCCGGCAGCGGCTGCGCTTCCAGCAGCGGTGGCAACGCGGCGAGATGGGCCGGCGTCAACTTGACGAAGCCGTGGTCGGCGCGCAGCGCCGACGCGAGTCCGACCAGCGACGCGTCGTCGGGCAACAGCATCACGGCGCGCCCCGCGAGCAGCGGCGCGAACAGCCCCGTGATCGTCGCGTCGAATCCGATCGACGAATGCACGGGCGCGCCCTGCCCCGCCGCCACCGGATAGCGTGCGAGGCACCAGTCGAGGTAGTGCATCAGGCCGCCGTGGGTCAATTGCGTGCCCTTCGGCGTGCCCGTGGACCCCGACGTGTACAGCACGTAGGCCAGCTGTTCCGGCCACACGGACCGCGCGATGCGCGTGTCGGCGCAGGCGTCGAGCACGGGACGGTCGCGATCGGGCACCAGCAGCGCAGGCCCTCCATCGGTGCCGGCATCGACCGGATAAAGCCGTGCGACCTCGGTCTCGCCGGCGATCAGCACCGCGAGCTGCGCGTCGTCGATCATGAATCGCAGCCGCCGTTCCGGCAGCGCAGGATCGAGCGGCACGTACGCGGCACCGGCTTTCAGCACGCCGAGCAGCATTGCCAGCAACTGCGGCGTGCGTGGCAGGCAGACACCCACCCGCGATTCGGCACCCACACCCCGATCGATCAGATGCCGTGCGACGCGGTTGGCCGCAGCGTCGAGATCGCGATAGCTGAGGGCACCGTCGGGAGACGCCGCCGCCCGCGCATCCGGCGTGCGGTCGACCTGCCGCTCGAAGCGTTCGACCAGACCTGCCCACCGGGCCGCGGGCGTTCCGGATCCCACCGGCGCCGGACCGCGCTGCCAAGCGGCGATTCGCGTCCGCTCGGCCTCGGTCAGCAGTGGCAGTGCGCCGACGTGCCGCGCCGGTTCGCGTAGCGCCGCCTCGACCAGCACCGTGAAGTGGTCGAGCATCCGTTCGATCCGCGCGTCGTCGAACAGGTCGGTGCGGTACTCCACCGCCAGCAGCAGTCCGTCCTCGCGGTCCAGTACATGCCAGCTCATGTCGAACTTGGTATGCGCCAGCTCGATCCCGTCCTGCGACATGTGCAGACCCGGAAACGCCAGTCCAGGTGCCGCTGCGTTCTGCATCCGGTAGCCATCGCTCTGGTACTGGAACATCACGTCGAACAGCGGGTTGCGGCCCGGATCGCGCGTGGTGACGACTGCGTCGACGACGTTCGCGAGCGGCAGATCACCGTGATCGAATGCGTCGGCGACGGCCCGCTTGACGATATCGAGCCAATCCGTGAACGTCGCAGCGGCGTCGGCCCGCGCGCGGATGACCAGCGTGTTGACGAAGAAGCCGATCAGATCCGCGGTCTGCGGTCCGGTGCGTCCCGCCACCGGGATTCCCACCGCGATGTCGGAGCGCCCGGTGTAGCGATGCAGCAGCACGTCGAACGCCGTCAGCAGCAGCATGAATGGCGTCGCGCCGCACTGCACACCGGCCGCACGCAGCAACGGTCGGAGGGTCGAGGGCAAGGTCCGGGTCGCCGTCCGGGCCGGCTGCTCCATCGCACGGCCGCGGGGCCGGTCCGACGGCAGATCGAGCGGCGTCAGCGCGGCGAGCTGCGTTTTCCAGTAGGCCGTCTGCCGCCGGCATTCGGCGCTTTCGAGCCATGCCTGCTGATCGCGCACGTAGTCCGAGTACTGGTAGGTCAACGGTATCGCGGTCGTCGCCCGGTCTTCCCGCGCGGCGCGGTACCCGGCCGCCAGTTCGCGCAGCAACACACCGCGCGACCATCCATCTGCCACCAGATGGTGCAGCACGAGCACCAGCACATGACGCTCCTCCGCGGTTCGCAGCAGTTGCGCGCGCACCAGCGGCGCCTGGGTCAGGTCGAACGGCTGCAACGCGTTCTGCCGGATCCGCTCCGCTTCGATTCCGGCCAGTGCCGGTGCGCGCAGATCGGACACGCCCAGCAGGCAGGCCACATGGGGCAGCACCCGCTGATAGGGCTTTCCATCCCGTGCGAGGAACACCGTGCGCAATGCATCGTGCCGTTCGACCACCTGTTGCAACGCCTGCTGCAGCGCCGGAACTTCCAGCGGTCCGGTCAGGGTCCACGTCAGTGCGATGTGATACGCGGACGTGTCCGGCTGCAACTGATGCACGACCCACAGATGGCGCTGCGCCGCCGACAGCGGCAACTCGCCGGTCGATGCCGTCGATTCACCGGGTGCCGACGGCGGCATCGCGGCGACATCGGTCCACGCGATGCCGCGGGCTTCGAGCTGCGCGCGCAGCAGCTCCCGTTGCGCCGGCGGCAATGCCGCGACGCGACCCGCCAGCACGCGCAGCCGGTCGTCCGCGGTGTTCACCGGATTGAAATCGCTCATCGCCGGGGGCCCGATCAACCCGCGGTCACATCCGTCGTCGGGCCGACGGCGGCAGCCGTGCGATCGGCCAATGTCTTCAACGCGTTCAGATAGGGCAGTGAACCCATCACGGCGTCGTGGTCCTGCAGGAAATCGATCAGCGCGCACACTTCATCGACCCCCGCCGCCTGCAGCGACTGCACGAACGGCAGGCAGCTCTGTGGCGTTCCGATCAGCGATCGACCCTGCATGAAACCTTCGACGCCGAACTCGAGCAGGCTGTCCAGATCGTCGTTGGAAAAATCGTCGAGCCGGATCTCCAGACCCATGCCCTTCGCGAGGTTCTCGAGCAATCCGTAGTGGGTCTTCAGATAGGCGCAGAACGGCTGACGAACATCGTCCTTCACGCGCGCGAGCTCCGGCCCGAGGAACGTGTGGATCATCATCGAGACGGTGCGCGTCGCCGGATCGTGACCATGCTGGCGCAGTGCCTCGCGGTAACGCGCGATCTTCACCGCGACCTGATCCAGCGTTTCGCCCAGCAGCGACGTCAGCACGTGGGCGCCGCGACGACCGGCTTCGAGGAACGTCTCGATCGACGTGCAGGTCACCCATACCGGCAGCTCCGGCTGGATCGGCCGCGGCAGCGTGCGGCATTCGACGACACGACCGGTGGCATCTTCGAATTCCACGGCCTCGCCGCGCCACAACCGCTGGATCGCGTCGACGTTGCGCCACATCACCCCCTTGCGGGCGCCGTGCGGCTCGCGTGACAGGATGAATTCGTCCATGGTCCAGCCGGATGCGACGGCGATCGCGGCGCGGCCGTTCGACAGGTTGTCGACGACGGACCAGTCCTCGGCGATGCGCACCGGGTGCTGCAGCGGCAGCACGGCGCTGCCGGCCCGCAGTTGCACGTGCCGCGTCACCATCGCCAGCGCGGCGCTGGTCAGCGCCGGGTTCGGATACAGCCCGCCGAAGGCGTGGAAATGCCGCTCCGGCGTCCAGACCGCCGTGAAACCGTTGTCATCGGCGAAGCGCGCGCTGTCGATCAGCAACCGGTAGTGGCCCGGACCGGCGGTGGAACCGTCGCCGTCGAAATAGAACAGACTGAATTGCATGCCGAGTCCCGTGGGAAAGGTGGTGTCCGGTGGCTATCGCGCGCGATCCACTTCGGCTGGCGCCCCGGCCTCGATGGCGTCGAGCAGTTCTTCGAGCACGGCGGCCGGTGCAGGCACCGCCGTTGCCGATCGATCACGCGCGCGATGCCGCCGACCGTGCGTGCCGTCGAACGGCTTGCCGCGCCCGCATCGGCAGTTCGACACCGAATTCCTTGCGCAGCCGCGTGACCGCCTGGATCGCCAGCAACGAATGGCCGCCCAGTTCGAAGAAATCGTCGTCGGCGCCGACCTGCGCAATGCCGAGCAGATCGCCCATGGCCCTGGCGACCATGCGTTCGGTCGGCGTGCGCGGTTCGATGTACGCGGTCGTCAAATCCGGCCGGCCATGCCCGGCGGTGGCAGGCGCGGCAACGCTCTGCTGCCGCGCCCGGCGCACCTCCGGATCGAAGGCTTCGGCCAGCCGCGCCGGCAGACTGCGCGGCGACACGATGACCTGGCTGAACCGTGGCTGCGCGAGGATGCGCAACGTGGCCTGCCAGACCTCGACCGGCGTCAGCGCCGCCGCGAGCAACGCCGATGGGGCACCGGCGTCGCCCGGCAGGTCGTCCTGATGGCAGGCATCCCAGTTGATGGCGATCCACGGCGTGTCGCCGCGCTGGCCGGCGGCCAGCGCATCCCGATACGCATTCGCAGCCCCATAGGCGGCGAACCCGACGCCGCCGACAATCGACGACAACGACGACTGCAGCACGACGAAATCCGGCGTCGAGGATCGCAGCGCTTCGGCCAGCACGTCGATGCCCTGCACCTTGCTGCGGAAGATCCGCGCCCGATCGTCCGCGGAGGTCTGCGCGATCATGCAGCTCGCATGGTCGCCCATCACGTCGTTGTGGAACACGCCGTCGATCGCCCCGAACCGGGCGACCGCGGCGGCCAGCGTGTCGTTCATCCAGCGCGGATCGGCCAGGGGCCCGCTGAAGAACAGCAGTTCGGCGCCATCGTTGCGCAGTTGCTGCAAGCGGCGGATCAGCGCGCTGACCGGATGCCGCGGACCGTGGGTCGCGAGCCAGTGTTCCCATGCGTCGGCCGACGGCAACCCCGCGCGACCGACGAGCACGAGCCGCGCGCGGCAATCGCGATGCAGGGCCTGCGCGTAGATCATGCCGAGGCCTTCCACCAGATCGCCCGCGATCAGATAGACGCCGCGTTCGCGCAACAGCGCCGGTGGGCGATCCACCGGCGGCAACGGCAACGGCCGATGATCGCGCACCCAGCGCATGCCGTCGCGCAGCGCGACGAGCCGCGCGGCTGGATCCCACGGGGTCGCGCATTCGCGCACGAGATCGTCGATGACGCGATCCGCGAACCGCGCAGCGCCCGATTCGACATCGATGTGCCGGCAGCGCAGCAGCGTCGATTCCTGGTCCGCCGCCTGGCACAGGCCCAGCACCGTTGCCGCGGCCGGATCGACGGCATCGTGGCCCGACACGCGGTACGCGCCGGCGGTCACGAAGCTCAACGTGATCGGCCCGGCGAGGTCCGACGCCATCGCCGCCTGCGCCACGTGCAGCGCCACGTCGAACGCGTCGCCCGGTTGCGCCGACGGTCCCGCCGTCCACAGCACCAGCGCCTGGGTCGGTCGCCGTCCGGTCGCCAGCACCGCTTCGAACAACCGGTGATAGTCGTCCGGCATCGCCGGATCGAGCGCGTAGTCGCCGGTGCCCGCGTCGAACGCCGCGCCGCGACGGACCGGGATCAGGTCGATCCCCGGCAGGCGCCGTTGCAGCTGCGCGTGCAGCTCGGCGTCGGCAAAGATCAGCCAGCACGCGTCGTTTGCGGACCCCATCGGCGCGATCAGCGGTGCGCCGCGCCACGTCGGCAGATGGAACCAGTCCGACGGGTCCTTCGCGTTGCCCGTGTCGTCGTCAGTCGTCACCACCGACTGCGGTGACGCACCGGTCTGTCGCGGGATCCAGTATTGCTGACGCTCGAACGGATAGGTCGGCAGCGGGACACGCCGACGGCTGCGTCCCTGTTGGTAGGCGACCCAATCGATGGTGGCACCGGCTTGCCACAACCGCGCCAACGCGACGGCGACGCCCTGCCCGCCGACCGGATCGGGCAGCGACGCGATCGCCGGTGCCGCCATACCGTCACGGGGCCGCGCGAGACCGGACAACACGGTACCCGGGCCGACTTCCAGACAAATCGGATCGTCACGACCGCGCACGGTCGCAAGACCGTCGCCGAAGCGCACGGCATGTCGCAGATGCCGGACCCAGTAGTCCGGATCGACGGCCTCGGCCGCGGTCAGCCATCCGCCGGTCACGTTCGACACGACATCGCGTTGCGGCGGCTGCAGCGACACGGCTCGCACCGCCGCCGCGAACGCGTCCAGCGCGGGCGCCATCATCGCGGAGTGGAACGCGTGCGACGTATCGAGCGCATGACACACGACGCCGCGGCCTTCGAGCGCCTCGCGGAAGGCGACCACCGCCTGCTGCGGCCCCGACACGACGCATTGGGTCGGACCGTTGATCGCCGCGACCTCCAGATCCGTCGGCAGCAGCGCGCGCAGATCGGACTCGGCCAGCATCACGGCCATCATGCGACCCGGCGCGCAGCGCTGCATCAGCTCGCCGCGCACGGTCACCAGATGCAGTGCATCTTCCAGCGAAACGACACCGGCCACGCACGCGGCGACATACTCGCCGATGCTGTGTCCCAGCAGCGCCTGCGGATGCACGCCCCACGACAGCCACAGCTGTGCCAGCGCGTACTCGATCGCGAACAGCACCGGCTGCGCCTGGTCGGTCTGCCGCAGACTTTCCTGCACCGCATCGTTCACGAGGACCGGATACAGCAACTCCAGCAGCGGCACCCGCGCACCCAGCAATGCAGCGCAACGGTCCAGCGCCGCGCGGAACACCGGCTCGGCATCGTAGAGCGCGCGCGCCATGCCGACCTGCTGGCTGCCTTGCCCCGGAACCAGGAACGCGACCGGTCGCGGGCCGGGCTCCACGGCGCCGGTGAAGCGGCGCGGACCGTCGCCGGCATCGAGCAACGCGATCGCGTCATCGACGCTGCGGCACACCAGCACGCGCCGATGGGGGAACGCCCGGCGCCCCACCTGCAGCGTATGGGCGACATCGGCCAGGTTCGCATCGGGATGCGCTCGCAGGTGCGCCCGCAATCGCTGCGTCATCGCTTCCAGTGCCGACGGCGTGCGGGCCGACAACGGCAGCAGATGCCAGCCGCGCTCGGGCATCGGCTCGGCGATCGCCGGCAACGGCGCCTCTTCCAGAATGGCATGGGCATTGGTGCCGCCCATGCCGAAAGAACTCACGCCCGCGCGCCGCGGTGTCGATCGACGCGGCCACGGCGTCAACGCGGTGTTGACAAACAGCGGGCCGCCGGAGAAATCGATGTCCGGATTCGGCCGGCGAAAGTTCAGGCTCGGCGGCAGCGCCTCGTGCCGCAGCGCCAGTGCGGCCTTGATGAATCCGGCCACACCGGCCGCCGCATCGAGATGGCCCACATGGGTCTTCACCGAACCGATCGCGCATCGGCCGTCGGTTCGTTCGAACGCCGGCTTCAGCACCTTGTGCAGCGCGGCCAGCTCGATCGGATCGCCGAGATCAGTGCCGGTGCCGTGGGCCTCGATGTAGCCCAGCGTCGCCGGATTCACGTCCGCTGCCTGCAACGCCGCACGGATGACCGCGGCCTGGCCGCCGACGCTCGGTGCGATCAGCCCCACCTTGTCGGCGCCGTCGTTGTTGACGGCACTGCCGCGGATCACCGCGTAGATGTGATCACCGTCCGCCACCGCGGCCGGCAGCCGTTTCAGCACGACGACCCCGACGCCGTTGCCGAACACCGTGCCCTGTCCTTGCGCGTCGAACGCCCGGCACACACCGTCGGGCGACGCGATGCCGCCGGGTCGATGCAGGTAGCCCCGCGGCGCGACCTCGCCGACGGTGACGCCACCGGCCAGTGCCATGTCGCATTCACCATCGATCAGACTGCGGCACGCACTGTGGATCGCCACCAGCGAAGTCGAGCAGCCGGTCTGGATGCCGACGCTGGGACCACGCAGGTCCAGGTGATACGACACCCGCGTCGGCATCAGGCCCAGTACGTTGCCGACCACCGCCTGCACGTCGTCGACGCTGTCGCGCACGGCAGCATCGGCATGCAGATTGATCACGTAGCCGTTCAGCGCCGCGCCGGCGAACACGCCGATGGCGCCGTCGTGGCGGCTGCTGTCGTAGCCCGCATCTTCGAGGGCCGACCACGCGCATTCGAGAAACACCCGCTGCTGCGGATCGAGAATCTCGGCTTCCCGCGGCGCATAGCCGAAGAACGTCGCGTCGAAGGCGCCGGGGGCCGTGAAGCTGGCCCACGCACGCACGTAGTCCGCACGCTCGAACCGTTCACGCGGTTCGCCTGCCGCGAGCAACTCGTCGTCGGACAGAAACCGGATGCCGGCCTCGTCCCGTTGCAGCAACTGCCAGAACGCCGCGAGATCGTCGGCGCCGGGAAAACGCCCGGCCATGCCGATGACGGCGACGCGACCGTCGCGGGATTCTTCGACCGCCTCGAGTTTGCGCCGCGCGTCGCGCAGTGCCTGGAGGATGCGTTCGTTGGATGCGATGTCGTTCATGTCGGTTGCCAAAGTTCGCGAGCGCCGGTCATCGGCGTTGCAACAGATCGTCGAGCGCGGCCAGTTCCGCGGCGATGGCCGGGTCCAGCGCGCGGTCCGTCGCCGGTTCGATCGCCGCTGCGGCGGGCGGCTGCGCAGCAATCGGGGGCTCGACCGACGCAGGCGATGCCTCCGGCAGCATCGTGGCCAGCAGATGGCCCGCCAGCGCGGTGATGGTCGGAAATTCGAAGATGACGGCCGAGGTCAGCGTGACGCCGCATTGCCGCGTCAGCCGGTTGCGCAATTCCACTGTCATCAGCGAGTCCATGCCCATGTCGAAGAACCCGAGATCGGGTTCCGGCCGTCGACCGGCGGGCAGTCCGAGCACGACGGCGACTTCGCCCTGCAACCGGCGCACCACGGCCGCGTGCCGCTGACGGGCCGGCAGCGCCATCAGTTCCTGCAACAGCGGTGGCGCGTCGATGTTGTCGACGGCGGTCTCGCCCGGCGACACCGCCGCCCCGGCGAAGTCCGCGAACAGCGGATCGTCGCCGGCGCCCGTCGCCGCGAATTCGGGCCAGCGGATCGGAATCACGCCGACCTGCGCGCGCGGCGCCCGTTCCAGCAGATCGGCCAGCACACGGATCCCGTGATCCGGCGGGATCGCCCCGATGCCGCGGGCCTGCATCGATGCATGCAGCGCCGGACCGGCGGCTGCGCCGATCTCGGACCACGGTCCCCAGTTGATCGACAATGCTGGCAGGCCGTCGGCACGACGACGGTGGGCCAGCGCGTCGAGCCAGCTGTTGGCCGCGACGTGACTGCCCTGGCCGGGGGAACCCAGCAGCGACGCGGCCGACGAATACAGCACGAATCCATCGAGCGGAAGGTCCCGCGTCAATCGATGCAGATGCCGCGCACCGTCCACCTTGGGCGCCAGCACCGCCGCCAGACGCGTGGCATCGAGTTGCTGCAGCACGCCGTCGTCCAGTACGCCGGCGGCATGGAACACACCCTTCAATGGCGGCAGGTCGGCAAGACTGGCGAACACGGCCGCCATGCGGTCGCCGTCCGCCACATCGGCCTGCAGCACGCGGACCATGGCGCCGGTGGCCCGCAGTTCGGCCAACGCGGCCGCAGCCGTGGATTCTGCGCGACGGGCCACGAGCACCACGGATCGTGCACCCTGCGCGACCAGCCACTCGGCAGTGCGCAGCCCCAGTCCGCCGAGACCACCGGTGATCAGGTAGGTCGCGTCGGATCGCACGGTGGCCGAGCGGGGTTCCAGATCGAGCACGATCTTGCCGATGTGCGTGGCGCGCTGCATGCAGCGGAAGGCCGCTGCCGCGGCGGCGATCGGGAACACCCGGCGCGGCAACGGCCGCAATGCCGCCGTGTCGAACCCGGCGCACACCGTCTGCAGCAGGGCCTGGATCCGCGGCGGATCGATGCGCGCCAGCTCGAGCAGATCAATGCGGTGGTAGTGCACATCGGGCCGCAGCGCCCGGACCTGCTCCGCGGTCCAGATGCCGCGCTTGCCGATCTCGACGAAGCGTCCGCCGGGTTTGAGACACGCGAGACTGCGCGGGATGAACGGACCGCTCAGCGAATTGAGCACCACGTCGACGCCGCCGGCCGCGATGACCGTATCGGCGAAGTCGAGCGTGCGCGAATGCATCGCGCGGGCCACGCCGCGCGCCTGCAGCGCCGGCCACTTGGCGGGACTCGCCGTGCCGAACACCTCGGCGCCGAGCTGCCGCGCGACCGCGACCGCCGCCAGTCCGGTCCCGCCGGCCGCGGCGTGGATCAGCACCCGTTCGCCGGCTTCCAATCCCGCGATCTCCGCCAGCGCGTGCCGTGCGGTCAGGAAGCTCGCCGGAATGGTCGCGGCATCCAGCGGATCCAGCATCGCCGGTCGCGGTGCCACCCAATGGGCATCGACGGTGACATAGCGCCGGAAACTGCCGGGCGCCAGTGCGATGACGGCATCGCCGACCGCGAGTCCGGTCACACCGGTTCCGACCGCGACGATCTCGCCGGCGCACTCGACGCCGAGCCAGTCCCGTTCGAACGGCAGCAGATCCAGCACATCGAGGACATCGATCAGATTGAGTCCGGCCGCGCGCACGCGGATCTCGACTTCGCCGGCACCGGGCCGGCGTCGCTCGACCGATTGCAGCCGCAGATCGTCCGGCGTGCCGCGCGTCGCGATGCCGAGCGCGAACCCGTCGTCCCCGTTGGACCCGGCCCGCGGCAGCACGACGCGGTCCAGTCGCGGCACCCAACGCTGACCGTGGCGCCACGCGACGGTCCGTTCCGCATCGACGGCATCCAGTTCGCGCGCGATCGCATCGACCTGTCCGTCGATGGTATCGGTGGAATCCACATCGATCCGACGGCACTGCAACTGCGGATGCTCGAGCGCCACGACGCGCGCCAGCCCCCACACTGCCGCCGCATCGGGCCGCGGCACGGTACCGGCCGCCGGTGTCCCGCCGGTGGTCACGACGCAGAGACGCCACGCCCGATGGGGAATGGCCGCCAGCGTCTGCACGACGTGCAGCAGTTCAGCCGGATCGCAACCGGGATCCGCGTCGATGCCGTCGGAACCCGTCACGGCGGATGCCACGTACAGGATCTGCAGCGATTCCGCGCCATGGGTCGCCGCCGGGTCCGCCAGCCACCGCTGCAGCGTCGACGGCGGACGCACGCTGGTGCCCGCGCGGGCCGCCAGCGCCGCGGCCAACGGCGAATCGGCGGCACCCAGCACCCACGGGCAGTCGGATCGCGCCGGAGCGGCAGCGACGATCACGCTCTGCGGCAACGTCACCGGGCCTTCGGTCGAAGCGTGCAGCGCCTGGGCCGCCACGAAACCGCTGTCGCGCAGCAGGTCTTGCCATTGTCGCGACGACAGCAACGGATGGTCGGGACGCAGCGCGCGATCGGCGAATCTCCACCAGCCGTCGGTCAGGCCGAAGATCAGATCGAGCCAGCCCAGCGGCTGTGTCACCTCCAACAGCAGCAGCACGCCGCCGGGCGCCAGCAGCGACCGCACGTGATCGAGCGTTTGCCGCAGATCGGCCGTCGCGTGCAATACGTTCGCGGCGACCACCAGATCGAAACCGCCGACCGCGAAGCCCTGGTCGGCCGGCGACTGCTCGATGTCCAGCCGCTGGAACCGCAGATCCGGACGGCCCCCGAAGCGCTGCTGCGCAGCCGCCACGAGACTCGGTGCCACGTCGGTGAACACGTAGTGCGCGTCGCCGGCACGGGGCAGCACATGGGCCGTCGTGCCGCCGGTCCCGGCGCCGATCTCGATGATGCGCGCGCCTCGTGGCAGCGCTGCGACGACGTGCGCCGTGACCGCGGCGGCGAGCCGGTTCATCCATCGCGCACCCGGAGAGGTTTCGTACAGCCGGGTCAGATCGGTTGCATCGCCGCCGGGAAACAGCACCGACAACGGATCGATGTCACCGCGCAGCACGGCCACCGTGTGTTCGGCGCAGCGTCGCAGCAGCGTCAGTTCGGCACGTGCCGACGCAAACTGCGCCTGCAGCGCGGCCTGACCGGCGTGGGCATCGGACCAGTTCGCTCCGGCTTCGGCGTGTCCGGCCAGCTGACGCAACCGGGCCACCAAAGCGCGGCCGGCCGCGGATGGCACGGCCGTCGATCCAAGGTCGTCGACGATGCATCGGGCATAGGTGGCGGCGAGCACTTCCAGTGCCGGCAACAACTGCAGATAGGCCTGGCAGTCCGCCGCCGCCAGCTCCGCATCGAACAACGGCAGGGCCGCCGCCGTCAGTTCATCGACCGTCGGACGCCGAACCGGCGCTGGCAACGGTGCCGCGCGCCAGTCGCACCCATACAGCCAGTCGGCACTGCGTTCGCGGTGCAGCACCCGCTGCACGTTCGCGGGCCGCAACTGCAATCCGCGCAGATCCACCAGCAGGACGCCGTCCGGCGCGTACCACTGCAGATCTGCCTGCAGCGTGCCACCGATGCGACGCACCTGCGCGTGACACCAGCAGTCGGTCGGCAACGGACCGGCCGCATGGACCGAAACGCGGTCGATGCCGGCCGGCAGATGGGTCGCGGTGCCGGACGCATCGACGAACAGCGCCGCAAGGCTCTGCAAACCCGCATCGATCAGCACTGGATGAATCGCGTACGCAAGCGCCGTCGGTGCCGACCGCGCGGGCAAGCGCAACCGCGCCAGCACCTGATCGCGGCCGACGCGCAGTTCCGTCAGCGCGCGGAACGCCGCGCCATAGCCGATGCCCTGTGCCTCGAGGCGCTCGTAACACGCCGACACCGCCACGACAGCATCGCACGCCGCCTGAACCGTCGACAGATCGAGCGTGCCCGGCCGGTCGGCTTCACCACCGATACCCGCGGCGTGCAGCACCCACGTGTCGTGTCCGGCGCGAAGAGACCGTGAATCTCGAAACGCGACGTGCCGGCGTCGACCCGCTGCGACAGCTGCACCGTTCGCGGACCGTCCAGCCGCAGCGCCTGGTGGAAATCCACATGCTCCAGCACGATCGTGCCGGCCACACCGCGGCTGCGCACCGCCGCGATCGTCATCTCCACGAAGCCGGCCGCGGGCAGTACCACGGTGCCGAACACCGTGTGATCGGCCAGGAACGGCGATGCGGCAGCGTCGATGATCGCTTCATGGTGTTGCCCCTCGCTGCGCGCCAATCGCAGGGCCCGCCCCAGCAACGGATGGTCGTGCGGCAGCGTCGATCGGTCACGCCGGCTGGCGGGCCGGGCCGTCGTCGGCCCGTCGATCCAGTGCCGTTGCCGCTGGAACGGATAGGTCGGCAGCGGGACGTGCCGCGCGACGGGCTCCGGCCGCGACGGTCGGGCACCGAGCACGTGCAGCCGGCCGACGCTCGACGCGAACACGGCGCGATCGTCGTGGCCGCGGCGCAGACTGGCCAATGTGCGTGTCGGCGGCAGCGGCAGCCATCGCTGGGCAAGCCCGATCAGGTGCGGCTGCGGTCCGATCTCCAGCAACGTGTCGCAACCCAGGGTCAGCAGTTGCTCCATCGCGGCCTGGAAGCGGACCGGTCGGCGCACGTGATCGATCCAGTAGAGCGGCGACGGTGCCGTCAACGGTTCGCCGGTGACGGTGGATAGCATCGGCAACCGCGGCGTGCGGACCACGATGCCGGCGACACTCGCGCCGAAGGCATCGAGCATCGGTGCCATGGCCGGCGAATGGAACGCGTGGGACACCGCGAGCGGCACGCATTCGATACCGCGGTCCCGCAACCGCGCCGAAGCGCGTTCCAGCGCCGCGGTTTCGCCCGCGATCACGACGCGGTCCGGCGCGTTGTATGCCGCGATCACGACACCGTCCTGCAGCGCCGGCGTCACGGCATCCGCGTCCGCCATCACGGCGACCATGCCACCCACGGCCGGCAACGCCTGCATCAGCCGGCCCCGCGCCGCCGTCAATCGCAGACCGGTTTCCCAGTCCATCGCATCGACGGCGACGGCGGCCGCGAACTCACCGACGCTGTGACCGACCACCGCATCGGGCTCGATGCCCCAGCTGCGCCACAGCTCGGTCAACCCGAGCTGGATCGCGAACAATGCCGGCTGCGCGTAGTGGATCGTCCGATCCCGTTGCGTCGCTGCGGCGCCCCCCGCTTCGAACAGCAGATCCGTCAGCACGATGCCGGTCTCGGCCCGCAACAGTTCGGCGCAGCGGTCGAGCGCGCGGCGGAACACCGGTTCGGTGGCATACAGCTCGCGACCCATGCCGGCGTACTGCGAACCCTGACCGGTGAACAGGAACGCGATCTTCGGCCGCGCCGTCCCATGGCCCGTGTCGATCGCGGCATCCGGCTGTCCGGCCAACCACCGTTCGAGTCGACGACCGGCGTCGACCGCGCGCGCCGCGACGAGGGCCAGCCGATGCGGGAAACGGGTCCGCTGCCGATCGGCGCCGATGCAATGGCTCGACCAGTCGGTGGCCGGATCGCACAGCAGCAACGCATGCCGCCGCGCGAGTTCGGCCAGCGCGGCGGGATCCCGCGCCGACAGCAGCAGCGCCGCGGGCGCGTCGCCCGCGGCCGCGGCCGGCGCCGTCGACGGTTCCGCGACCGGCGACGATTCGAGCACCACATGGGCATTGGTGCCACTGAAGCCGAACGAACTGACCCCGGCGAATCGCGGTCCGTCCGTCTCCCACGGCTGCGCGCTGCGCGGCACGTCGATCGGCAGCGACGACCAGTCGATATGGGGGCTGGGCATCGTGAAATGCAGGTGTGCCGGCAACATCCGGTGCCGCAGCGCGAGCGCCACCTTGATCAGGCCGCAGATACCGGCCGCGGCCTCCAGATGGCCGACGTTGGTCTTCACCGAACCGATCCGCAGCCGCGGGCCGTTCCGGTGGCTGTCCGCGAACACCGCGCCCAGCGCGCCGACTTCGATCGGGTCGCCCAGTGCCGTGCCGGTGCCGTGGGCCTCGATGTAGCTGACCTGACCCGGTTCGATCCGCGCATCGCGCAACGCCTGGCGGATCACGGCCTGTTGCGCCGGTCCGTTCGGTACCGTCAAGCCGCCGCTGCGACCGTCCTGATTGACCGCGGCGCCGCGCACCAGCGCGACGATGTCGTCGCCGGCCGCGATGGCATCGGACAACCGCTTCAGCACCACGACGCCGCAACCCTCGGCCCGCGCGAATCCGTCGGCGGTGGCCGCGAACGCCTTGCAGCGCCCGTCGGGCGACAGCATGTGGGCGCGCGAAAAATTGATGCTGAAGGCCGGCGACAGGATCCGGTTCACGCCGCCGACCAGCGCCGCTTCGCATTCGCCGCGCCGCAGGCTCTGCACCGCGAGCTGCACCGCGACCAGTGACGACGAACACGCGGTGTCGACGATCAGGCTCGGCCCGGTGAAGCCGAACGTGTACGACAGCCGTCCGGCCGCGACGCTGTGCGCGTTGCCGGTCGCGAGATAGGCATCGATCGCGTCGTCGGGGCGCGCCAGCAGATGATGGGAGTAGTCGTTGCTGCTGATGCCGACGAACACGCCGACGGGACGACCGGCCCAGTCGCCCGGCACGACACCGGCATGCTCCATCGCCTCCCAGCTGACTTCCAGCAGCAGCCGCTGCTGCGGATCGAGGCTCGCGGCCTCCTTCGGCGCGATGCCGAAGAACGCGGCGTCGAACGCCGCCGGGTCGTCGATGAAGCCGCCCTCGCGCGTCACGATGCGGCCCGGCGCATCGGGGTCCGGATCGTGGAACGCAGCGGCATCCCAGCGATCGGGCGGCACCGGTCCGATCGCATCCCGCCCTTCGACCAGCAACCGCCAGAACGCATCGGGATCGACGGCGCCCCCGGGAAAGCGACACCCGATGCCGACAATCGCAACGGGTTCGTGGGCTGCACCTTCGACCGCGGCCAGCCGCGCCTGCAGCCGATCGATGGCCTGCAGTGCACGCGCCATCCGGCGTTCGTCGGCGTCCGGCGTCGGAGCGTTCACGGGCGCATTCATCGGCGTACGGTCCGGATCACCGGTTCGACCCGGCGGGGGCAGCGTCGAGCAACCGGTCCAGCGCATCGAGCCGGTCGTCGAGCAGATCCTGCACCGCGCGGCCATCGACTCGGGGGGGTAGCGTAGCGTCGGCCGCTTCGACCCCGCCGCCCGCATCACGTGACCCGATCGACGCCGGTTCCGCGGCCGGCACGGCGAACTGCGACTGCAGATGCGCCAGCAGCGCATCGGTGGTCGGATAGTCGAACACCAGCGTCGCCGGCAGCACGATGCCGAGGTCGGTCTGCAGACGGTTCTTCAGTTCGAGCGCCGTCAGTGAATCCAGGCCCAGATCGAAGAAACCGGATCGACGGTCCAGTTCCGCCGGGGCGAACCCGAGCGTCTGCGCGATCGCGGCACACACGTAGTCGTCCAGCAGTCGCGCGCGTTGCGCAGCATCGGCCGCAAGCAATCTGTCACGCAGGCCACCAGCCGGCACCGCCGCGGCGGGCAGTGCCGTACGCACCGTCGCGGCGGTCGCCGCAAGTTCGGCGAACAACGGCAGCGCCCGCAACCGCGGCTTCGCCAGTAGCGCGTCCCACGCGATCGGCAGCACGCCGACCTCGGCCCCGTCGCGATGCCAGACGCGATCGAGCCAGTCGAGACCGTCCTGCGGCGCGATGAACCCGACGCCGGGTAGGCCGCTGACGCGATCGTTGTGTCGATAGCGCAACGCCGACCCGACGCCCGACCACGCGCCCCAGTCGATGCTGAGCGCCGGCAACCCGAGCCCACGACGGAATCGCGCGAGGCCGTCGAGGAATGCGTTGGCGGCCCCGTGGTTGGCCTGCCCCGGCGCGCCGATCATGCCGGCCGCCGATGCGAACAGCACGAAGCAATCGAGGTCGAGAGGTGCCGTCAGCGTATGCAGATGCCAGCCGCCCGCGACCTTCGGCGCCAGCACACGCGACAGGCCCGCCGGCGGCAACTGCTGCAACAGCGCGTCTTCGAGAACGCCGGCTGCATGCACGACGCCACGCAGCGGCGGCAAGCCATCGGTGCCGGCCGCGATGTCGTCCATCACCCGCGCGAGGGCCGCACGATCGGCGACGTCGACCGCGCGCAGATGAACCCGGACCCCGTCGGCGCGCAACGCCCGCACCGCTTCGGCACCGGCATCGACCGACCGGCCCAGCAGCATCAGATGGCGCGCGCCGCGCTCGACCATCCAGCGCGCCACCAGCGAGCCGAGCCCCCCGAGGCCGCCGGTGATCAGATAGGTCGCGTCGGACCGGAATCGGGGCACTTCCGGCGCCGGTGCCGGCGGCACGTCGTCGACGACCACGACCTTGCCGACATGCCGCGCCTGCTGCACGGTGCGGAACGCGTCGACCACCGCGTCGCGCGTAAACCGCGTCACCGGCAGCGGCTTCCAGTGACCGGCGTCGACCTGCCGGACGATCTGTTCGAGCAGCGCCTGCACGGCTGCGGGCTGGTCCCGGCACAACGCCGACAGGTCGACGCGGTGGAACGCGAGATCCGGCCACCGCGACGCCACTTCGGCATCGGTGAGCCCGGCGCCCTTGCCGATGTCGATGAAGCGGCCGCGCGGCTGCACCGCCGCGAGACTGGCACGCTGCAGTTCACCGGGTTGCGCGCTGAGCACGACATCGACGCCGCGACCGTCGGTGATCCGCAGGATCTCGTCCGCGAAGGCCGGCGTGCGCGAATCCATCACGTGCTGCACGCCCAGTCGTTCCAGCGCGGCCCATTTGCCGCGACTCGCGGTCGCGACGATCTCCGCACCCGCGGCCTGCGCGATCTGGATCGCAGCCTGACCGACACCGCCGGTGCCTGCGTGGATCAGTACGCGCTCGCCGGGCTGCAACCGCGCGAGCTGCAGCAGGCCATGCGCCGCCGTGCCGAAGGCCACCGGCAAGCTCGCGGCCGACGCGTCGTCGACGCCCGCCGGCACCGCGACGACCAGCGCCTGATCGACCGTCACCTGACTGTCGAAGCCGTGTGGCGCGAGCGCCATGACACGATCGCCGATCGCGAAGCGCTCGACCTGCACGCCGATCGCGACGACCTCGCCGACGCATTCGCAACCCAGGGCCGCCGGGTCCGGATACTGTCCCATCGCGATCAGCACATCGCGGAAGTTGACACCGGTGGCACGCACGCGGAGCCGCACCTGGCCCGCGGCCGGCGCGACGACGGCACCGGCGTGCCACGCGAGGCTCGCGATCGAGCCCGCCGCGGTTGTCACCAGTCGCTGCGGCCGATCCGTTGCCGGCATCGCCGCGGGCCGCAACCTGCCACCTGCCGCACGCCGTCGACCACGCGGACCTGGGTTTCCGGCCGGTCGGCCGCGAACTCCCGCAACCAGTCGTCGACGGTCGCACCGAACACGGCGGCACTGCATCTGGGTGCTCCAGATCGCGCTTTTGCACGAAGCCCCACAGCGCGGAGTGCGCGACCGCCGCCGTTGCGTCGTCGGTCTGCCGGCAAAATACAACCGCGGCGCCTCGGGCCATCGGGACACCGTTTGCACCAACTCGAGCGCCTGCCGGCACAACCCCTCGACGGTCTCGGGCACCGCGTCGGGCACCACCGTCGACGGCAACACGACGACGACCCGTCCGATGCCATCGGCATCCGGTGGCACCGCGTCGGCTGCGGTGGCACGTCGCATGACGGACGCTCCCTGGTCGCGCAACCCATCGGCGACTTCGACCGCCGACGCATCGTCGCCGATCACGAGCCACGACCCCGTCACGACGGACGGCCGCCGCGCAATCAGCACCGACTGCACCAGCGCACGGTCGCCCTGCACCGCCTGCGGCTGCTCGAAACCGGTATCGCGCAACAGCGCCTGCCACTGGGCGACCGACAGCAACGGGTGGGCGGGCCGGCGCGCGACGTCGGTGAACTTCCACCAGCCCGGCATCGTGCCGAACACGAGATCCAGCCAGCGCAGCGCGGTAGTCGCTTCGAGCAGCAGCAGCAGGCCGCCGGGTGCCAGCAGCGTGTGCACCTGGCGCAGCGTGCGTTCGAGATCGGCCGTCGCGTGCAGCACGTTGGCGGCGACGATCACATCGAACCCGGCCGGATCGAGACCGCTTGCGGTCTCCGGTTGCTCGATGTCGAGGACCGTGCAGCGGATGAACGGATAGCCCGCAAAGCGCGTGCGCGCCGCGTTCACGAAATGCGCGGACACGTCGCTGAACACATAGTCGACGGGACCGATCGAGGCCAGCATCGGCAACAGGTGGGCCGTCGTGCCGCCAGTGCCCGCGCCGATCTCGAGCACCCGCAACGGGCGGCCATCGACCGGTGTCGCGATCGACTGCCGCAACGCCTCCTGCAGCAATGCGTTCATGACCCGCGCACCGGCCGACGCTTCGTACAGCGCGGTCAGCAGCGTCGGATCACCGCCGGGGAACAGCAATTGCAGCGGATCGACGCGACCCTGCAGGATCGCATCCAGTTCATTGCCGCAGCGGCGCAACAGTACCGACTCCGGCGCGGCCGCGACACCGCCGTCCGCCGGCGGCGGGGACAGCGGGATATCGGCGATCGGCGGCCACGCGGCTGCTTCGTCCGGCGCGACGCCCGCGCCGGCGAGCATCGCGACGCAGCGCGCGAACAGCGGCTGCCGGGACGGCTCGACCCCGAGACGGACCGCCAGTTGCGCGACCGACCCGGTCCGATCGGTCAGCGCGTTCCAGCCCAGTCGCCGCAACGCGTGAGCCGCATAGGTAACGCTCGACGCTTCGAGATCCGGCTGCAGCCGCTGGTAGTCGACGACATCCGGACCGGACAACAGCGCCGCCCACCGCGGCAACGTTCGCTCGCGCACGTCGTCGGGCGACCGCAGCAGCGTCGACGCCAGTGGCTGCGGCGGCCACGCCACGTCGTACAGCGCGGTGACCGGCATCGGATCTTCGACCGGCCTGGCCGCCACCGTGACGAGTCTCAGACCGCGCAGCCACCCGAGCAGGGTGCCGTCGTCCGCGAACCATTCGATATCGACCGATGGTTCGTCTCCGCCATCGCGGCAACGCGCGCGGACCCACGCCGGTACCGCCTCGCGGGCACCGAACCAGGCGAACGCGTCGACGGATCTCGGCAGCCGTGTGCGGTCATCCGAAATGACGAGGCCGGTCAACTGCAGGCCGGCATCGACCAGCACCGGATCGGGCGTGAGGGCCGCCGTCGCGCGCCGGTCTGCCGTCAGCCGCGCCAACGCTTCACCGGGACCGAAGGCGATATCGTCCAGCACCCGGAATGCGGCGCCGTACCGGATGCCGCGGGCGGCGAAGCGCGCGTAGAAATCCGCCGCCGCGAGTCGGTCCGGCAGATGGGCGAGCGCGGGCGGTTGGATCGAGGGCGCCCTGTCGCGCGGTGCCGGGACGAGATCGCCTTCGGCGTGCAACGTCCAATGGGCGTCCACCGCGCTGTGCAGTTCGAACCGTTGACCGTCGGCTTGCCGATGCACTGCGGTCTGCACGCGGACGCCGCCTTCCTCCGGCAGCCACAGCCCTTGGGCGAGCGTGACGCCGCGCAACTGGCAATCATGTCCGGACAGCGCGTGGCCTGCGGCCATCGCGAGGCACAGGTATCCGGCCGCCGGAAACAGCGTCGACTCGAACACGCGGTGATCGGACCACGGAATGCCGGTGGTCCCGTCGATCACCGCCTCGAATACCCGGATGGCATCGCCGGCCAGCGGCAACGGACGGCCCGGCAGCGGATCCGCACCACGGTCCGCAGCCGGTGGCGCGCCGATCACCGGCACCGCATCGAGCCAATGCCGACGTCGCTGGAACGGATAGCGTGGCACGTCGACTCGCCGCCGGTTGCGCCCGGCATCGAACCCGGACCAGTCGACCGGCACGCCGGCTTCGTACAACGCCGCGAGACTGGTCAGCATGCGTTCCCAATCGGGCGCTGCGCCGCCGCGACCCGCACCGCCGGCACGCAGACTCGGCAACCACAACCGTCCGCCGCCGCCGAGACAACCCTGCGGCCAGCGCCAGCAGCACCGGCTGCGGTCCGATCTCGATGCAAACGTCGCAGCCGGGCAAGCGCGTCCAGCGTCGCCATCGCGTCCATGAACGCGACCGGCTGCCGGATCTGGTCGACCCAGTAGCCGGCGGCGGCGGCCTCGGCGCCGGCGAGGCCGCCGGTCATGCTGGAGATGAAATCGATCCGCGCGGCACCGAACCGGACGGCATCGGCATGCCGGCGGAACGCCGGCTGCATCGGCGCCATCAGCGCCGAATGAAACCCGTGCGACACAGCGAGCCGCGTGGTCGGAAGGCCGCGGGCTTCGAGCGCGTTCAGCGCCGCACCCAGCGCAGCGGACGGGCCGGCGATCACGGTATGGGCCGGACCGTTGCACGCGGCGATCTCGACACTTTCGGGCAGCAACGCGGCGAGGTCTTCGCGGGACGCGCGCACCGCCGCCATGCCACCGGCCGTCGGCAACGCGTGCATCAATCGCGCCCGCGCCGCGAGCAGGCCCAGCGCCTGGGGCAGATCGACGATGCCCGCCTCCACCGCCGCCGCGTATTCGCCGACGCTGTGCCCGACGACGATCTGCGGCGCGACACCCCACGACCGCCACAGCGCGGTCAACGCGTACTGCAGCGCGAACAGCGCCGGCTGCGTGAAGACGGTGGCATCGATGTCGGCCGACGCCGCGACCGTGCCGTCCGGATACAGCACCGACCGCAGCGGCCGCTGCAGCATCGGATCGACGATCGCGGCGCACCGGTCGATGGCGTCGCGGAACACCGGCGCGCGTTCGTACAGCGCACGGCCCATCTGCACGTACTGGGCGCCCTGCCCGGTGAACAGGAACGCGATTCGCGGCGCGGCGCGGTGCCCGACTTCGGTCGACGGCGTTGCCGCCGCGCGGTCGAGCTGATCGCGCAGACCCGCTCCATCGGCGGCGACCCACGCGCGACGCAGTGCGAAGTGCGACCGTCCCGTGTTGGCGGAAAAGCACAGATCGGCCAGTGCGACGCCGTCTTCACCGAGCGCGTCCCGGTAGCGGGCCACCTGTTCGGCCAGCGCGGCCGGCGACCGTGCCGACACCGCCAGCACATGCAACGGACGATCGACGGTGGCAGACACCGCCGGCCGGGACGGCGGCGCTTCCTCGACGATCAGATGCACGTTGGTGCCGCTCATGCCGAAGCTGCTGACACCACCGCGCCGCGGTCCGGCCGTCGCCGGCCATTCGGTCAGCGCGGTGGGCACGGTGAACGGCAGGCGCGCCCACGGAATCCGTGGACTCGGCGTCGCGAAATGCAGATGGGCCGGAATCTGCCGATGCTGCAACGACAGGACCAGTTTCATCAGGCCGGCGACACCCGCCGCGCCTTCGAGATGACCGAAATTGGTCTTCACCGAACCGATCAACAGCGGCGTTGCGCGCCCGGCGAACACGTCGTTCAGCGCCATGACTTCGATCGGATCGCCGAGCGGCGTCGCGGTGCCGTGGGCCTCCACGTACTGCACGTCGGCCGGCTGCAAGCCGGCCCGTTGCAGCGCGGCGCGGATCACCGCAGTCTGTGCCGGTCCGCTGGGCGCGGTCAATCCGTTGCTGGCGCCATCGTGGTTGACCGCCGACCCGCGCACGACCGCGAGCACGCGATCACCGTCGGCCAGCGCGGCCGACAGTTTTTTCAGCACGACGATGCCGCAGCCTTCGCCGCGAGCATAGCCCTGGGCCGCTGCGTCGAACGTGCGGCAACGGCCATCGGGCGCCAGCGCGCCCAGTCGGCAGAACCCGATCGTGGCCTCCGGCGACAGCATCAGATTGACACCGCCGGCCAGCGCCAGCGTCGCTTCACCGTCGCGCAGGCTCTGGCAGGCCAGATGCACGGCGAGCAACGACGACGAACACGTCGTGTCCAGTTGCAGCGTCGGCCCCTGCAGACCGAACACGTACGCGATGCGGCCGGCGGCGATGCTGCGGTTGGTGCCGAGACTGCTGTGGGCATCGATGCGCGTCGGATCGCCGGAGCGCACGCTGCGCTGCGCGTAGTCGTCGAAGCAGACGCCGACGAACACGCCGGTGGCACTGCCGCGCAGATCGAACGCCGGCAGGCCCGCGTGTTCGAGCGCTTCATGGGTGACTTCCAGCAACAGGCGCTGCTGCGGATCCATCCGGTCGGCCTCGCGTGGCGCGATGCCGAAGAACTGCGGATCGAACTGGTCGACCTGGTCGAGAAAGCCACCGTGCCGGACATACATCGTGCCGGGTCGCGTCGGATCCGGATCATGGTAGCGATCGATGTCCCACGCGCGCGACGGCACTTCGCCGATCGCATCGACACCGTTTTCCAGCAGTCTCCAATACGCTTCCGGCGTGTCGGCACCGCCCGGGTAGCGGCATGCCATGCCGATGATCGCGATCGGTTCGGCGGTCCGCGGCGTCACCTGCCGCTCGACGGCCTCCAGTTGCGCGCGCAACTGGCGGATCTCGACCGTCGCCTGCCTCAGCAGATCGCGCATCCGGTTGGGCTCGGCGGCCGCCGATGGCGCGGCCCCATGGGATTCAATCGCCATCAGCGCCGACCCGGTCCGGCACCGGTGATCTCCGCGGCCAGCAGATCCGCCAGCTCCGCTTCCGACAGATCGTCCAGGTCGGCATCGGCCCCGGCCGTTGCGACGGATCGACCCGCGGACGTCGCGAAATCGGTCACCGGTGGCGCTGCAGCCCCGAGTTGCGCCAGGTGCTCGGCCAACGCGTGCAGCGTCGGATGGTTCCACGCCAGCGTCGGCTCGAGCGGATCCGCCAACGCCAGTTCGAGCTCCAGATCCCGCGCCAGCTCGACGGCCATCACGGAATCGACGCCGTAGTCGGCGAACGCCTTGTGCGGATCGATGTCGGTCTCGGGGAACCGCAGGTGCCGCGCCAGCCACGTGGTCAGCCAACGCCGGATCGTCGCGGCGCTGCGCGCCACCGCGGGTGCCGGCTGTCCGCTTTCGCCCGATGCCGGCGCCGGCGTTGCGCCGCGCGGCGATGCGGTGCCGGCCCGTCGCAGCCACGCATCCAGATCGCCGTCTTCACCGGCCAGCGCCTGCTCGATGTCGCCGATGCTGTCGCGATAGCCGGCGATCCATTGCGTGACGGCGCCAGGGGACAGCAGCACCGATTCTTCCGCCGAGTCGCGCAACGCGCGGTCGGCCGCGATGTCGAAGCGCGCCTGCGTCCAGTCCATGCCACGCCGCCACCCCGCGTCACGCACGGCCGACGCCCCGAGCGCGGCGCGCACGATGGCCCACGCGGCCACCTCGCCGACCGCGACGCAGGTCCGCCGTTGCGCGGTCACCGCATCGACAAAGGGCGCCGACGTCGTCGCGTGGCGCGCCGCCGCCCGCTCGGCGACGGACCGCAATGCCGACGCGATATCCGGCATGCCGAGCGCATCGGCGAGAAATCCGTCCAGCGTCGCCGGTTGCCGCAACGTCCGGGCGCCGAGATACATCGCGAGCGCCTCGGTCGGTCCTTCGAAGATCCGCAGGACCCGCGCATCGCGCAGCATCTGCGGCGCGAGATTGGTCTCGATGTAGCCGCGACCGCCGAGGCATTGCATCAGGTCGTCGGTCGCGCGCCAGTACCACTCGGGACCGAGAATCTTGCACGCGGCATAGACTTCTTCGGGCACCGCGGCACCGCGATCGAGGCGCTCGCACACGGCATCGACCAGTGCGCCGAGCGCGGTGATGCCCGCCGTGAGGCCGCTGAGTCGCGTGAGCGTGACCGGATGATCCAGCAACCGGCCGGTCGCGATGGAGCGCCGTGCGCCGTAGCGCAACATCAACTGCGCGCAGCGCTTCATGCCGCCGACGCAGGCGGCCGCGATCGTCAGCCGGCCGTACATCATCGCGTCCTGGGCGACGGCCATGCCTTCGCCGGCGCCGCCCAGCCGGTCCGCCGCTCCGACCGGAACGTCGTTCAGATGCACGGCGTTCTGCACCATGCCGCGCATCCCCATGGTCGGCGCTTCGGCGCCCTGCCGCAGTCCCGGTCGCCCCTTGCGCACCGCGAATCCGCTGATGCCGATTGCATGGCCGCTGCCGTCGACTTCGCGGACGAACACGTGGGTGACGCCGGCCCACGCGGCGGAGCCGCTCCAGATCTTCGTGCCGTTCAGCGACCAGCCGCCGGCCCGCGGCGTCGCCGACGCCGTGATGCCATGGGGATGGGAGCCCGCCCCTTCTTCGGTCAGTGCGAACGCCGCCAGCTCCCGGCCGGCAGCCAGTTGCGGCAGCAGCTCGTCGCGCAGCGCCGCATCGCCATGGCGCAGGATCGGCCGCACGCCCAGCACGTTGTTCAGGCCGACGAACAGGCCGAGCGTCGCATCGATCGCGCCGAGCTGCTCGATCACCTGCCGCATCGCCCGGTGTCCGAAGCCGAGGCCGCCGTGGCTCGCCGGCACCTGCATGCCGAGCAGGCCGCGATTGCCGAAGTCGAGCACGACGCCGGGCGACAGACTGCGGCGCTCGTCCATCAGCCGGGAATTCAGCGACGTGTCCGCGTAGTCGCGCAGCCATTCGAGCAGCGCCGCCGGCGCGGCGGCCACGGCCGGCTCGACCATCGCCGCCGGCTTCGAAACCGGAACCGCCACCACGCCGTCCAGTGGCCAGCGCGCCAGCGACGTCAGTTCGCCGGCCGCGAAATCCGCGGCGCAGCGCCGGCGCCGCACCTTGCCGCTCGGCGTCTTCGGCAACGATCCCGGCTTGACCAGCACGATGACCCGCACCTGCAGACCATGGTCCCGTGACACGGCGGCGCGAATCGCATCGAACACGGCTGCCGGCTCGAGCCGGCGCCAGGCCTCGCGCTCGACTTCATGGACGACGACGAGCCGGGGCTCCTCGTCATGATCGACGGTGAAAGCCGCGCCGCCGCCGGTGGCGAGATCCGGGTGGCTGTGCTCGACGCTGAGCTCGATGTCCTGCGGCGCATGGTTGGCACCGCGGATGACGATCAGGTCACGCAGCCGGCCGGTCACGTACAGCGCGTCTTCATGGCGGAAACCCAGGTCGCCGGTGCGCAGGAATGGCCGCGGGTCGTTCCCGGTCGCGAGGCGGCCGTCGAACACTGCGGCACTTCCGGCCTCGGACCGCCAGTATCCCGGCGCGACACTGGCACCGGTCACCCACAGCTCACCGACGTGTCCGTCTTCGACCGGGCGCCGCGTGGACGGATCCACGACGCGCAGTTCGAGCCCGTCGACGACGCCGCCGCAGGCCACCAACGGCTGCGCCGTCGCACTCGTCGTCGGCACCATCTGCACGCGGTCGCCGCGCAACGCATCGCGATCGACGTGCAGCGTCGTCGGCTGCCCGTGCCGCCGGACACCGGACACCATCAGCGTCGCTTCGGCCAGGCCGTAACACGGCAGGAACGCCTCGGCGCGGAATCCGTGGGCGGCAAACGCGGCGGCGAATCGCTTCAGCGTACCGCTGCGAACAGTCTCGGCGCCGCTGAACGCGACGGTCCATGGACTCAGGTCGAGACCTTCGCGATCCTGCGGCGCGATGCGGCGCAGGCAGTGCTCGTACGCGAAATTCGGCCCGCCACTGGTCGTGGCACGGAAATGGGAGATCGCTTCGAGCCACCGTACCGGCCGGCGCAGGAACGCCGCCGGCGCCATCAGCGTCACCGGGAACCCGCTGAACACCGGCTGCAGGATCCCGCCGATCAGTCCCATGTCGTGATAGGGCGGCAGCCAGATCACGCCGCGGCTGTCCGGCCCATGGCCGAATACGCGGTGGATCACGCCGAGGTTGTGGTGCAGGTTGGCGTGGGTCACGCAGACCCCCTGCGGCTGCCGGGTCGACCCCGACGTGTACTGCAGCATCGCGATGCCGTCGACCTCGACCGCGGCGACGTCATGGCCGATCGTGGCGTCCGGCAACCGATCGGTCTCCCAGCACGGCACGGCCGAACCGGCGCAGTGGCCCGCGTGGATCAGCAGCGGCCCCAGCGCGTCGCGCAGCTTCGCCGTCGTCAGCACCGCCGCCGGCACCGCATCCGCGACGATGTGCTGCCAGCGATCGGCATCCTGATGGCGACGCGGCGGCGGCACCGGCACGGCGATCAGTCCGGTCTGCAGGCACGCGAAAAAACCGGCGACGAAATCGAGCCCCGGCGGATACACCAGCAAGACCCGCGGCCGCTCGCCTCCCGCTGCCGGCGGACCGAAGTGCTCGCACAGCACGCGGGCGATGGCACCGGCGCGCCGGTGCAGATCGCCATAGGTACACGCGATCGC